>JBGMRO010000772.1:0-1966 GCA_048061555.1 Thiohalomonadales bacterium
ACAATACGATCAAAGCAAATGGCGCAACTCGATCCAGCGATTACCCCACTTGATGAGGTTATGGTCAGGTCTGCTATAGGACATATGCCTGATGGGTTTGATTATACGTGGAACCCATTAGCGCAAACGAATCAAATTGAAGAAGCTCAGGCGCAATTATTACAAGCGCAGAAAAACAGAATTTATTTAGAAGATGCAATTATTACATCTTCACAGATTCAAATGAACTTACAATCGAATGAAGAATACCAATTTGAAGAGGGCGAGATTGAACAAACTGCCGCTACCGAACAAAACAACCCGTTTGATATTGAATAATGGCTAATCTATCACAACAAATGGCACAGGAACAACTTAAGGAAATTACCAGTAATACGGTGACGACTAAGCAAGCAAGACCTGTGGACGTGAATAAACAAGCTGCCGTTTCATATAACGCAGAATTGCAAAAATTGGTTAAGGCGGTTAAAGGTGATATTGATAACGATATTGTATCGGTATTGAGAAGCTTAGAACATCAGTACACTGGTGACTCAATAGTTAATGACTCATGGGTTGATATTATCATTGCGGCGTTTGAGAAGATTGCCGCAAAATGGACATCTTTCGGATTTCTTGAGGCAGCCAAACAATCGTCAAAGAAATTCATAAAAGCGATTGATGACAGAAACAGGAATAAATATGCACAATCGATTAAGGTGGTTGGTGTAACAGGGCTGGACGTTTTTGGAGATTCACCAGCATTGCAAGATATATTAAGCTCATCAATAGCCGAGAACGTCCAGTTAATTAAGACAATCCCGACCCAGTACTTAAGTCAAGTACAAACGATTGTAATGACAAATATGCGATCAGGACTAAGGCCGTCATCCATCGTTAAACAGCTATCAACTCAATACGGCGTATCTCAGCGAAGGGCTGCTGTCATTGCGCGCGACCAAACATCTAAAGCAAACGGTATGCTATCGAAACAACGACAGGAAGATACCGGTTTTGAATATTTTAAATGGGTTGATTCTGATGATGTGTCAGTAAGACGAACCCATGAGAAAATAGCAAATGATGATATCGGTTATGGTAAGGGCGTTTACAAATGGTCTGAACCACCAAAAAACGACAAAGGCGAGCAAATAATACCTGGCTCTGAAATTAATTGCCGATGTATATCTGCTCCAGTAACCAGCAAGCAAGTTAAAGAAAATAAACAAAAGGCTAAGAAATGAGAATAACCGCATTCGATAGAGTTTCGTTTAAAATCAGTAAGCGCGAATATACTGATGAGGGATTTTTAAAAGTTCCTGGTCGGGTGGCGCGAACAGGTATACAAGATTATTTAGCGTCTGAATTAGGAATGGACGGCGACCCAAATAGAATAGTGAAAGTACTCAGGCCTGCCGATGAAGTTTTTAATAAAGATTCGCTTGATAGTTACAACCACTCAGACGTAACTAACGACCACCCTTTGAATTTAGTTGACTCTAAAAACTTCAAAGCCGTAACGGTCGGGATAGTTATCAGCGAAGGGGTTAAAGATGGTGATTTTGTAAAGACAGACTTGATCATCAAAGACGAGGAAACGATTAAATTAATTGAAGCAGGCAAGGCCGAGCTTTCAGCAGGATACACAGCAGATTACAAGGAAGAACCTGGAGTCACTAAGGATGGTGTAAAATACGAATTAGTTCAGCGAGATATTAAAATTAATCATGTCGCTGTAGTTAATAAGGCAAGAGCTGGATCTATGGCTCGAATTTTTGATAATAAACCGGAGAAAAAACTTATGAAAGTTACTCTTGATAACGGTCGAGTCGTTGAAGTGGAAGATTCAGCAGCAGCACAAGTTGAAGATTGTATTACTCGATTGACCAAAGATATGGAGCACAGCAAGGAAGAGGAAGAAAAAGCCAAAGCCAAAGCTGATGCGCTAAAGGATGAAAACGAAAAATTAAAAGAAAAGTCTACGGAC
>JBGMRO010000773.1:0-1965 GCA_048061555.1 Thiohalomonadales bacterium
GCCGTCCTATTTTATCCATAGCTTCGTTGAAATTCCTTGCAATAGGCCGACTATTTACGCGTCATTTCGCCTTGCTATGGATAAAATAGGACGGCACCAAACTCCTAAATCTCAAACACTTTGGGTATAAACTTACTATATTATAAAATATTCAGATATCGGTAATGTTATTAGAAAACGATCTGCAATACTCGATTATTTCAAACCTGCAGTAATATTAATGGTGCCCGTGGGTTTAGCGACAGGAGGATCGTCGTCTTTTTTATTTGCCAAGGCCGCGACAAGGCCGCCCACAATAACTCCACCTGCGATCCAGGCCCAAGTCGTTGTATTGTTAGGTAGATCGAATAATCCTGATGTATCTGGGGTTGTAACGGTGTTTGTGGCTACTGTTTCGGGTTCTATAATAGGGGGTTGTATAATCGCTATCGATAGTGGAAAGAGTAATCCGCCACGTAACACGGTATTACCACCGGTATCCGTAGCCTGTATATAATATTCCAGCGGTTCTGAACCAATTTGACCTGCTGGAATGGTACCAACGTAGAGCGATTGATTTGTCGCAGCGAGCCTCATACTTAATACTCGATAATTCTGCATTCCCTTGACTCGGTAGTTTAGACTGACACTTTGCACGCCCAGATTATCGGTAATAGTTGCTTTGATGGTAATCGAAGCGTTAGGTTTCTGCGGCTGAGTGAAGGGAGTATGTTCGATAAGCGGAGGCTCTACGTCAAACATTAATTGCCCACCGGATTCCGATTGTGTTTTCGCGGCTTGTGCTACTCCTATAGAGATCCCTAATACAGTGATTATTAGTAGAGATTTATTGATAAAGAATTTCACTGGTACACTCATATTTTCCACCCTTCAACGTAATGACGATGGCTGCACAAATATTTAATATCGATCCACAGCCGAACGTATTCGATTGGTTTTAGTATCTATCTTGACGTAGAACTGCTAATTATAGGCCCGCGCTATGTACAAAACCCTGTCACTACAGACGTTTATTATAATCGCTCTAGAGTGACACTAATTTCGAGCAAGTGCAAAAAAAAATCCTCAATAAATACAGTAATGACTAGTCAATTATTACCAATGTTATGCCCAAATTAGGATAAGGCAGCAGATTAGGTTCTGTCTGTACGAATTATGTCCAATATTTAAGTTAGCCGTCACTGTAGTTTGGAAAATCTACACCCACCACTACCCCCTGATCATCGAGTATTTGTGACCTTAATAAATCCTGTGTTATCTCGCCATTAAGCGGTTTTAAATTTTCGTTAGGGAAGAAATTACGAGCAAACGGCTTCGCGCTGTGAAAATCTGCAATAAGTCGTACGATATATAGACCGAGTCCGAGATGGGCTTGCTCACTCGGTTTTTCGCGTACGGACACCATGGACTCAAACAAATTTGATTGCATGTATTCTGGCAATTGACTGCCAGAATTTGCAACAGACAAAGTAATATGGCTAGGTTTCTCAATAAGAGAAATGGTCACCGGAGTTGATTTATCGGAAAAATCCAAGGCGTTGCTGACTAATTTATCGAGTAATTGAGCGATGAGTTCGGCGCAACCTTTTATATAAATATCTCCGTTTAGGGAGTTTGCCTGTAGCTGCAGCCGAAATTTGTCTGCACCATGGGCGATTTGATAACCTTCGCTACAGCCGGAAACAATCTTGGCGATATTGATTTTTTGTTTTTCCTCCGCTTGTAAAGAATTCTCTAGCCGTGTGGCTTCACTCATGCGCGTTAGTATATCATTTAAGCGATCCACGCCATCTTTAGCGCGCTCCATAAAAACTGTGTTGCTTTCATCTCGATTAATATTCTCTAATGAAGATTTGACCACGGTGATGGGTGTGCGTAGCTCGTGGGACAATTTACTTGCCATACTTTCGAGATAGCGATTGTAGTCTGCAAGTCGCACTAACATATTGCTATAACTACGTTGCA
>JBGMRO010000774.1:0-1964 GCA_048061555.1 Thiohalomonadales bacterium
ACGGACCTCAATGCCGACGGGAGATAATCGTTTCAAAATTCAGATTGAAGAGGCGTTAAACCGGAAGGTGGGTTATGCTCACAGGGGGAGGCCGAGAAAAACTAGAAGCATGGCTTGAAAATGATTATTATTTGTCACCGACCCCTTATTTTTGACTCACTATCTAATAGTGATGTCCCCCCAAGGCAAGAATAAAATTCTTGCCATATATTGTAGAAATATTAAAAACACTTGGTGGTGGGTGATCTTGCACATACAGAGGAAACTGATGATGGGCATAAAGAGGCATGGACTTTCAATCGGAATTGAGAGATTTGGCAGTGAATTTTTCCTTTCATTAAAGGCGACAGGGAAACTAACACATGAAGATTATGAAACAATCACGCCAATGATTGACTCTGCATTGGGTGCAGTAAAAGAGCCACAAGTAAAGGTATTAATTGATGGTACGGAAATGGAAGGTTGGGAGTTAAGAGCAGCTTGGGATGATTTTAGGCTAGGCCTTAAACATGGAAATGAGTTCACAAAAATCGCAATTTTTGGGAATAAAAATTGGCAAGAAATTACCGCAAAAATTGGCTCATGGTTTATTTCTGGCGAAGTGAAATATTTTGATAGTAAAAATGAAGCGCTCGCGTGGCTAAACAAATAAGATGTTGAAAATAAAGAGTAATGGTGCTGATTTCCATCGTCAACATGTGACGCACCGAGAAACACTCTTAAAGTTTGTTTTTCTTCTGTTTATTTTTGTGGCTTATTTTTTATATATGAGCTGGAAGTATGGCGTATCTGCAGGTCTAGGGGTTTCAGTATTAACATGGAGTTTTTTCGTGTTATGTACGCCTGTTGCTGATGCTGGATTTATTCTTGCGTTTCCGATTCGATTGTTGTTTAAAATTAAAATGTTGATTACGCAAGCAGCATTGTGGCTTATTGCGATAGGAATCAATATGCTGATGCTTACGATAACCCCTGAAACATATAATTTAACCTTTTTAACGAAACTATTAGAGCGTATATTATCTGAACCCTATCCATATTGGAGCATATTAGTAATTAGTGCGCTAGGAACCTTTTTATCAATATATTTTGGTGATGAGATGATGGATGTGACTACCCATAAAAATAGAGAGTTAAGTCATCGTCACGGGTTCAAGTATCGAACAATTCTTGTTTTAGGTCTTGGGGTATTGGCTGTTGCTGCCTATTACTATTTGTTAAATAACCTAAATATTGTTTTGCCTGAATGATATAGCAAGGCCCGTCAAATCAGACTGGACTTCTCTCGAGCCGCTGAGCAAGGCGTTAGATTAAAATAAATGAGGTCGGTGACATATGAGAAACATTAGCATTTCAGATAAAATATGGCTGACATATTAAACTGAGCTAATAATCCAATGACAAGGGAGCTGTCATGCCAGGAAAACCACGGATGTATTTACCTGGGGCGCCATTCCATATTATCCAGCGCGGTAATAATCGCGACGCAACCTTTTTTGCAGAACAAGACTACCAGTATTATCTTGAATGTCTCTATGACGCTACACGGCAGTATCATGCCGATATCCATGTTTATGTCCTGATGATTAATCATGTGTACTTGTTAATGACGCCTGCACATAGGGGATCAATTAGTTTGGTTGATGCAGGAAATTATTTATTATTGTGCAGTCGATATATCGAGATGAACCCCGTGGATGTGCGTTTAATACGTAATGCTGCACGGTTCTCAATGGCGACGGGAGATAATCGTTTTATAATTCAGATTGAAGAGGCGCTAAAGCGGAAGGTGGGTTATGCTCACAGGCGGAGGCCGGGAAAAACTAGAAGCATGGGTTGAAAATGATTATTATTTGTCACCGACGCCTTATTTTTAATGCAAACGTTAGACGTAAAAAATATAAATAGCAATATGACATTAGATCCAACACCATCACTTTTAGAGAATTTATACTGGATAACAT
>JBGMRO010000775.1:0-1962 GCA_048061555.1 Thiohalomonadales bacterium
GTAAATATGACGCACCCTTTACTAGGGAAACCTATCCGTGATGGGAATATCTTATGCAATGTGTCTCTCCAGGGCCCAGGATACATGCTCGCGGACGATTAGGTCGTCATAGGTCTTTTTAGCGTCTAATACACGGATAACTTCAGGATTTGTGGGTGCATTCCCGAGGGCAACCGCGATATTTCGCAGCCAACGTCGGTAGCCAATACGTCGTATGGCGCTACCTTCGGTTTTCTGTAAAAAGGTTGCTTCATCCCATTGAAAAAGCTTAATAAGGCTTTGATTATCCAAATGATGACGAGTAAAGAAGTCTTTTTCAAGCGTGTCGTGGCTAAATTTGTTCCAAGGGCAGACCCACTGGCAGTCGTCACAGCCATAAATGCGGCTACCCATCTTAGCGCGATACTCAACCGGGATTACGCCCTCGAGTTCGATAGTCAAATACGAGATACAGCGGCGTGAATCAACTTGATAGGGCGCGATGATGGCCTGAGTCGGACAAATGTCGAGACAGGCTTGGCAGGAGCCGCAGTGATTGTCTGATTTTTGATCTATTGGTAGCGGTAGATCCGTATAGATCTCCCCTAGAAAAAACCAGGAACCGGCGTCGCTATTGATGACATTGCTATGTTTACCGATCCAACCCAGGCCTGATTTTTCTGCAATGGCCTTTTCCATTACCGGCGCACTGTCCGTAAATACCCTATAGTTATAAGGGCCTATATGCGTAACTATTTTCTCGGCAAGCCTTTTTAAGCGCTTGCGTAATACTTTATGGTAGTCTCGACCGAGGGCATAACGTGAGATAAAGGCCTGTTCAGGGTCTTTTAAGAGCTTTTCAATCGGTATCGACTGTGGTGGGAAGTAGTCCATACGCACCGATATGATACGACTCGTATGCGCGACGAGTTCCGCTGGCCGGCTGCGTTTTATGCCGTGTTTTTGCATATAATGCATTTCGCCGTGCATTTGTTTTTTTAACCAAGATTGCAGGTGTTGCTCGGCCTCGCCAAGATCGGTATCACAAATACCGAGCTGCTGAAATCCTAACTGTTTGGACCACGACTTGATTTGTCGTGCGAGTTCATGAAAATTTATGTCTGCGGAGGCCACTTGGTTTTTGTCTCTACTGGAATGACGTTATGATAACCCTATGATCCCGATACCCGAAACATTATATCGTGCCTCACAGGTGCGAGAGCTGGATCGCCTCGCCATTGAAGAATATGGCACGCCAGGTTTACAGCTCATGGAACGTGCGGGAGTCGCCGCATTTCAAGCCCTGCGTATGCAAAGACCTAGGGCCACAAAAATGCTGGTTCTGTGTGGTACGGGCAATAATGGGGGTGACGGCTATGTCATTGCTAGACTTGGCCTGCAGGTGGGTATGGACGTGTTAGTCCTTAGCTTGGCGTCGGTGGATCGCCTCGTGGGTGATGCCCTGCGCATGGCGGAAAAGTATCGTGCTATACAGGGTCCTTATGAAGCCTATGACTGCCAAGATTTTAGCGCCTATCCACTCATTGTCGATGCGATGTTGGGCACCGGATTTAAAGGCGAGCTGCGGGGTTTGTGGGCACAAGCGATAACTGCACTCAATAGTGCACAGGCAGCAGGTAATTATGTCTTGTCGGTCGATATCCCCTCTGGACTTAATGCCGATACCGGACATAGGGACACGGTCGCGGTACAGGCAAATCTAACGGTTACTTTTATCGGCGTCAAACAAGGTTTATTGACCGCCGATGGGCCACAATTGTCAGGTCGTCTACTGTTCGACGATTTGGCGGTGGATAGGCGAGTTTATCAAAAGGTGAATGCGGATGTGCATCGGCTTGACGACCGCCTGGTAAAGAAAATGTTGCCCAGGCGAGTCAAGAATTCACATAAAGGCAGTTTCGGCAAGTTATTAGTGGTAGGCAGCAATCCGCCATACTTTGGCGCGGCGCGTCTCTCGGCGCT
>JBGMRO010000776.1:0-1959 GCA_048061555.1 Thiohalomonadales bacterium
CCGTCCAAACAGCAAATTCATTGTCGCTAGGATCACGAAAATGAAAACGCCGCCCTCCAGGGAATGAAAAAATGGGTTTGACCACTTCACCGCCAGCATGTTCGATTTTTTTTTGGGTTTTTTCCAATGTCTTACTGTAAAAAACAATGAGAATACTCACTGTTTCAGTCGAGTTAGACTGGTCAGATTTGAAAAAGCCGCCGTCGAGTCCAGCATTAGAAAATGCAGTATATTCTGGCCCATAGTCTATAAATGACCAATCAAACACCTGCTTGAAAAACTTCTTGCTTGCATCGATATCTTTTGCGGGAAATTCAAGATAGTTTATTTTTTCGTGTTCCGTCATAGGTAAAATCCTTCGTGTAAGTTATCCGATCTATAACACATCACTGAGGTTTGATGCACTCAAGCTAACGTATTCTGGCTCAAACTCACCCTGTAACCCAGTTTTATAAGATGCAATATTAAAGCTAGCAACACTACCTGTTACTACGGGATCACTTGATGAATATGCCCCACGCCAAATTGTGCTTACCGAAGGATCATAAATCTCAACAAATTCAAAATCTAGCCTTCCTTACGCAGTAGTATAAACACCCTTTCTCTTGGAATCCATCGCCTCTGAAGAACCACCCCGCCCATTTTCCGCCTTGATTGCTGCACGATCTGGTTCGAATTTCGCCACTAGCGCCTAAACATTCACCCGCTTTTTGGTTAGGCGTCTTATTATTACTCAAGTTTCGGAGTTCAGTGGCTCGTTAATACCGTATTACTCTGCAATTTGAGTTTTAAGAACAATATAGGCTTACATTATTTTTTCCGAGCATATTCCAACGATTCGTAAATAAACGACTCATATTCATCCTCATAATCCAAAGGAATAAGCACCCATTCTTTAAATCTTTTTTTAGTAAAATTAAATTCGTTTCCTCTACCCTCTGAAATAATTTCATTGACTCGATCAGGTGATACCTTGATAATAAGCGCATCCTCTTTGTCAAACATCATCGCCATAAAGTTTCCCTTGTATCGCAGGCAAGGTGTTTTCATCATGGTCGACCGTTCCACGCCCTCTTCCCTCACAATTTTATTTGCCACTTGTTCATAGTTCATTTAAGGCTTCCTTCGACATAATGTAAAAGCGCTCGATTATTTTCAAGTTTTCGTGGCCTCATTAACATACCGTTTAACAAGCAAAGCAATGATGTTATGCAATAAGTTTGACCCCTTATTCGTTATCCGTATGGCAAGCCCTATTCATTCACTGACTACGTTAAAATTCGTCGCAATAGTTTGACTATTACTCTTCGTTTCGGCAATCGATGAATCTAGGTTGAATCGTAGCGAAGGTGCCTAATTTGATAGTCTAAATTTCCCAGCCAAACACATTTCGAATAACCGACCAGCGTGGTTTCTTCGCTTCTGGGTTAAGGCCTAGTATCCAGTAATCATAGACACTCTGCAGATAGGCATTCTCTTCTTTAAGGTGTAACCAGGTATTGATGTATTGCGTAAAATCAAACTGGCCTTTGGGCAATCCGAAGCCCACTGGCGCTTTTAACTTCAACCCTTTTGGGACGATTGATGAATAGGCAGGATACAACATCGCCCATGCAGACCCCGCTTCAGCAGAAAATACAAACGCATCGATATCCGGGTATTGATTCTTAAAGAAGTCCCTGGGACTTTTTATCGTGGTAATTGTGGCATTTGGGAATATCTTTTCAATCGGTTTTTTATAATAACTTGAATCCATAATAGCCAGATTAAGCTTCTCCATTGCATTTATTGCTTCCACGGTGGAGAACTTATCTCGCCTGTCATCCGTCATCATAAGCCCGACAGTATGGTTGGTATAAGCATTACTATAGGCCATGTTAATCGCCTGTTGGGGGGTGATTGGCTTGCCGCCGATGGTAATATCAAGCCGACCATCAAATAGCATTTTCGCTTCTTCTT
>JBGMRO010000777.1:0-1957 GCA_048061555.1 Thiohalomonadales bacterium
ACCCAAAAACCTGACATCTACTCCCGTCCCAAAATTTGTCAGAATTGAGTGGTATTCTTTATTTGTAACTGCTCACCCTACTAAGCGCTTTCTCGATCCGACGCACTCCTGCGTCGGATCGAGTGATTCTACCGTTACAGTACCCAGTACGGTTTCAGGTGAACTAAGGCGAGTAGTTACGTTTATTTATTGACACCTAGTTGCCTACCTCATGGTCTCTAACTTGACACTTTAGAAGGATTGACTAATGAACGGATACTGAATTGGCTATATCGGAGTGAGTGCCTTTGACCAAAATTCAGAGCGACAGTTGGAAGGGATACAGGTTGATGACACCGTCATCGTAAATTGTGGAATACCATCATGCAGGAAGCGTTGGATCACTTGCGAAACCAATCATTCAATGGACTTCAGACCACTTTCATCGCTGCAAATTTGTCATAAAGTCGATATCCATGCCAAGTTACACGGTCATTTTGGTAAAAAGTTGCCTATCTCATTGGTCATGTTGCAGCTATTCTAATAGTCTAATCTCCACTGTACGTCCCCTGATGTTTAGGTTTTAAAACCAGCGTAATATTGGGATGGCTATGATGAATATCGAGGTGTTGGTTGAATCGCTAGGAACCACTAGTCACCATACATTGCAAGGCATTCGAGCGAAGCTGTGTGCAAGCGGAGGCGAAAGTGTCGTTGCACTCGCGCAGGCATTGCGACATCGTAATCATGATATTGCTGTTCAGGCGGCCGTGGTTCTAGGGTTGTTGCCGCAAGAAGATGCAGTGCTAGCAAACCCTGCCCTGATTGAATTAGCGGGTTCGAGACAGGTCGAACTTCGTCGTGCGTGTATTTCGACTCTAGGAAGGATTTGCCAACTTCCAGAAGAGACGCTGCCACGTTTAGCGCTAGCGCTGGCGGATGATGATGTTATCGTTCGCCGTTATGCGGCTGCGGCGATCGGTATGTTTTACCACGCCGCAATCACGGTCGCGGATAATCTCATCATTGCACTTTCCGATAACGATAACACGGTACGTTATTTTGCATTATCGAGCCTTGAGGACATTAACCCGTTACCGGTTTCGGTTTTAGCGCGATTACACCGTATCCAACGCCATAGTGAACTTAGTACCAAATTAGGCATTCGCAGAATTATCCAGAAAATAGAGATAGAAGCAGTCAAAAACAGAAAAATTGATAAAGGAACACAGAATCAACAAAAAACTAACCGCAGGAAAAAGCAGACAGTAAATTTTTGATCACTGGCCTGCAAACTATATAGTTTCCTAAAAATCAGAAACACCCATTTAAAACTTCTCATCGAATCAACCTGTTCGACTAAATTAATCAATTAACGTTTGGGTCTCGTCTCTAAGAATGGTCGTGGTCAATAATTATGCGCAGCGATTTTCCGAATTTTTAAAACAGTGCCGCCTTCTTTGAGCCACTTGATGTAGTCGGTTAATAAGTCTCAACTGTTATGGCAGAGGGAACACGACATAATATTCCTTACGAGTTGCCGTCCGCTAAATGGCGATTACGTAGGGATTACACGAAATAGTAGTCCGCTGTTTAAGTAAGAGTCAAATAATGATCACTGGGTGACAAAAATCATTTTCAATACCAGTATTTATAATACGAGAGCGGTATTTTTCAAACTACATCAAACACCTTACCAGCAAATCTTCTAAATTTATGCTTACCTGACAATCATTTGCCCCATTAACAATCGATTGATGCATATTCGATCAATTTATAATAGGTCTAAGTAGTTCATTTACTAGAAGTTTATGCAAGAACTCGGTAGAATATCGCTCTCTAAACATAGCACTGGGGCTATGTGGCCGGTTATCACGATTCGGGATTATTATTTCAAATACTATTATTTGATTCTTTGATCAGATGCGGTAAGAATGCGCAGTGGAAAGTGTATTAAAATAATTTCTGACGATAACAG
>JBGMRO010000778.1:0-1956 GCA_048061555.1 Thiohalomonadales bacterium
TTGAGGTAGGTTGGAGTGTGGATGTGTTTATATAGGGTGTTGAAAATTAAAACATTCGTCATGGATTGTTGTCTTGTGCGAAAAATTTTGTAATTATGGATAGCTCTGGATTAGAGTGAGTCTCAACGGTATTGGTATTTAATTAGGTTAGTGTTTTGAGAAGACTAATCGTCGAATATTTTGAGGTCTATGTTTATACATTTCTTGTAAAACCAGTCGTATGTCTAAAAATAACTGAGTAAATAAACTTTTAGATTGCCCAAATCTGAGAAACGGCCTACAGCGGTAAAGCGGTAAGTAGTGGGCGCTATGCAACAGTGTACAGCTGGATAATGACATTCGGAATCAAGGGCTTAAGGTACAGTTTCTTGTTCTGCACCTAATAAAAGAAAATGCGTCTAAACGAATTACTCAGCCTTATTAAAGCTGCCGCTTTTATTGATTTTTTGTCGGGGGAGCGCCGGGCTAAGGGCGTTAACAGATAACTCGCTATTTTAATCCTAGTCTAAAAGCATAGCACGCATGCTTATAATCCGTAAAGGACTAAATTAAAAATTTATCCTTTCCTCCCTTGGTTCGGCTGCAGGGTATTCTCGTCATTATTAATAGGTACGCAATCTCGTTCTACAAACCGTATGACCTAGCGCCGACTCAACAAAAAAACTAAGATTTTTTTTAGGTATGTCCATCCAGTCGCGATAGACTAAATATTACTATCCAGAAATGCCGTCAATTGTGACTTCGAGACCGCACCTACTTTTGTGGCTTCGACATTACCACCCTTAAACAACATTAATGTTGGAATGCCACGAATACCATACTTTGGCGGAGTGGCTGGGTTTTCGTCTATATTTAATTTGGCGACCTTAACTTTATCGCCATACTCTGTGGCGACTTCATCCAAGATTGGTGCAATCATTTTGCAAGGGCCGCACCAATCTGCCCAGTAATCGACTAAGACAGGGCCATCGGCATTTACCACTTCTTGTTCAAATGTAGCATCAGAAAGATGGACGATTTTATCGCTCACTTACAACCTCCAAAGATTTGTAATTAGGTCTGTTATGTTTAAGGAAATATTATTCGGATAAATTTAAGGGTATCTACATTTCAGCTTAAACTGCTGGAGTTTGCAAGCTAATTTTGTATTTTTAGGTCGCCTTGCCGTAATCCAGCCGGTATTATAGATTATTTTTATTCCATTAACTTGTATTTAGAATCCCTATTAGAAAAACTTTATCATTGATTTATAACAGTATTAGCTTATTTTATGGTTTCGTTGCATAGAATAGATGCGGATTATTTTTATTATCAGCAATAAATCAATGCCCATATTATTTAATGTAGTGATGAAGCCTTACAGTGACTGTTTGAGTATTTACGGCAGGCTTCACCATTAAGACAATGGGGTCAGCAGTTTCGTTTTCAAGTCAGTAGGAGGATATTTTTCACGCTAATCCGGTTGTAGCATGGTTGCAGCTTTATCCTCTTGTGGCGCTTGCTCGTGCTCCTTTTCGATACTAGGGGCGTGTGGGAGGGCGCTAGCTAAAACGACTCTATTTCGACCATTTGATTTTGCAGAATATAGCGCGCGGTCTGCCTGTTTAACCAGGCTGGTACATAAATTCGCGATATCGGTGTGCGCTGAATTCGCGGGTAACTGGCCAACCCCGATAGAAATGCTAGTGGTTAAATGTTGTGATCGCTGCAGACTATCGACGTAGTTAAAACGGAAATTGGTGATCGCAAGACGAATCCGTTCGGCAATTTCGCGCGCCATACTAGGTTCTGTATTGATGAGCAAGGCACTAAATTCTTCACCTCCGTATCGACACAGGACATCGCTGTTGCGTAATTGCTCTCGAATGAGTCTGGCAACATTCCGTAAGACGATATCCCCAACTTGATGACCGTGTTGATCATTGGTGGCCTTGAAATGATCTATATCGATAAATA
>JBGMRO010000779.1:0-1951 GCA_048061555.1 Thiohalomonadales bacterium
CTTAAAAAATAATAAAGTCGGTACTATTTATTAAGTATTAGTAGGTTCTGTGTTTTGGCTCCACTTATTTGTGGCTTTTGGTTGTCCAAGAGAGCAAAGCGAACGAGTTGATGCGTGTTGTTATGTGTCATTGTCTCGGCTCTTGCCAACTTTGAAGTCGATTATTAACAAATGTGGCTCTACCATCATTCTGATAATACCAATATGCAATACGACCACCATCTATTCTATGAGGTTCCCCTAAAATATTACGCACTTCATCGTAACTCATATTTGTGGTTAATTTTCTCCAGTTAATTACAGATTTCCAACCTTCTCCTGGGTTTACGAGCACTTGTTCTTCACTAGTATTGCTAAGCAAAGACTCTAGTTTCGATATACGTAGTTTTAGTTCCTGCACCTCTTTTTCCAATTGATTAATTCGATCACTGTCATCTGCATACGAATTGAAGGCGGCACCCAACGATAGAAATGCAATTATGGTAATAGTTTTAATCATGGTTTCCCTCTCTTACACATAACGGCCAAGCTCACCGGCAATTTTGGAGCTCAGCAGAAAAATTATCCGAGTGCAGCGCCTTGATATGTGTCGACTGTAAATGATAACGCATAACATATTAAATGTGTAAGAACGGCATAAAGCAGACATTAATCTCTGGAAAATAATTTCCTAATTCTGCTATCTTTTACTAAATTTTCATACTTCGAAATTTCGTAGGCCGTTTCTCCATCTTTATCAACTATATTTCTGTCAGCCCCGTATTGCAGCAGGTATTTTACTATTCCAAAATATCCTCGGTACATCGCATAGTGCAACATTGGCCCATCACCCAGCACCGCGTTAGTGTCCGCGCCTCGTCCTACCAATAGTTTTACACACTCAAGGCGGCCAGATTTGACCGCATAGGCAATCGGCGAAATACCGTACTTATCGGGTTTGTGAATATCCGCACCAGATTGTAATTGCAATGCCAGGTAATCACATTTTCCACTATAGGAGGCATAAAAAAGGCTGGTTTTCGCGCCTAGGTGAATGAGGCGCTTAACCATCTTCGTTTTATCCTGCCGCATTGCATAAAGTAACGGCTCGTAGACAAAACTTTTTTCAAGCCGTTCCGGGTACTCCGGTGTTTTGCCAGGGCCGCTTGGCCCATTGATGGCTGCTCCAGCAGCGACCAATGTATCAATGCACTCGGAACAATTATTATTAATCGCCATTGTTAACTCGGTAAGCCCTTCATCGTAAAGTCTTCTTTCCCTCTGTGCTTTGATGGCTTCTCTATAGGTCGCGGCTTTGAGTTGGGGAAATTCGTATGTCGCCAGCCGTGGCAGCTCAAAATAGACATCGTATTTAGATAAAAAATTAGTCTTGTAATTGGCGACCGTACACCGCCCCTTGACGATGCGTACATCCGCGATCGACATATTATTCTGGATGTCGCTAATAAACCGATCGTGCTCGGAGCCTTGGAGCGAATAGCCCCAGCCATATGCGTCAAACCATGAACCCGATTTACCGCCGGTCAAGGCAAATCCCTCTTGATTAGGTTGAGTACAAATAGAGTAAATCTGCGGGCGGTCGTACAGTTTGTCTGCTGCTATATAGATAGGATTCATAACAAAATGATCGCCAAATCGGTATTTAAGCAGAATACCAGATATTTTATAACGCGATTTGTTCGCTTCCGTCTTATCAGCAGTTAAATCAATAGCAATTCTCGGGTCATCGAATATGTATACCGGGAATAGGATACTGATGCTGAAATATATAAACGCAGAAAAACAAGGTATAAAAATAAGAAGCGCAACCACTTTGGATACCTGTATGGTTTTCTTTCGATTCATAAACAATTGGTCTCTGACACCTGTTTTTTTTCTTTCATAACCATTTCATTATATTACATATCATCCATACCCATATCCATTTCACCATCACTTCCAGTATGACTTT
>JBGMRO010000780.1:0-1950 GCA_048061555.1 Thiohalomonadales bacterium
ATCTTCTGACTTTATTGTTCGTTCTTATCATCATACTTATGGTATGAATGTGGTCACCACCAACTGCTCTAATAACTACGGACCAAAACAGCATTAAGAGAAACTAATTCCAACTATTATCCGTAAGGCTTTAGCTGGAGAGTCTATTCCAATCTATGGCGATGGTAAAAATATTCGTGATTGGCTCTATGTGCTCGACCATTGCAAGGGAATTGCCCTGGCCTTTGAAAATGGCAGAGTAGGCGAAACTTATAACATTGGCGGCAAAAACGAACGCAACAATTTGTATATTGTTGATAAAATTTGCCAGCTGATTGACACAAAAAAGCCATCAGCCACAGGTTCCTCCTATAAAGAATTGATCAGTTTTGTTACCGACCGGCCGGGCCATGATAGAAGATATGCAATTGATGCCAGCAAAATTGAGGCTGAGCTACATTGGCAGGCAGATGAAGATTTTGAATCGGGTATTAATAAAACTGTAGATTGGTACTTGCAGTCGTATAACGCCTAGTTTTCTGAGGACCTAATTTCATAAATTCCAAAAAGTCGAGGGCAGCAACCAATTATATCAAGCTTATTTGCCTTCTTAATATCCCCTAACCCGTAGGTGTACTTACCATATTATTCCAAATAGAGCGTGGTAAAAATTTATTAATTGCTATTAGATGCAGCATTTTGCTCTTATCGTGGTAGATTCAACAATTAAGTGCGACACTAAATAAGTTTTATTTAGTTCGCATTCATGAAATACAAACAAATAACTATTGGCGAAAGAATCGAGATTTATCGCCTGTTACAATTAGGTAAAAGTGCCCGAGAAATAGGCACGGAGCTGGCTCGTCATCATTCAACCATTAGTCGTGAGTTAAAACGTAATACTCATCCATCAAACTATCTTACTGTTCACGGTTATAGTGTATTGACCGCTACAGATCTAGCAGAAATCAGAGCTAGATCACGTCGTGGTAAAAAGTGCAAGTTGAACCAGAACCCACAACTCAGAGAGATAGTGCTGGAAAAACTCCAGCTACGTTGGTCACCAATGCAAATTTCTGTTTATCTTTCCCTGACCTACCCAGATAATTCTCAGATGCAGATCAGTCACGAGAGTATATATACTTATGTCTACATTCTTGGGCGTGGATCCTTAAAAAAATCTCTTCACAGGTATCTGCGCCAAAAGAAAGTAGTCAGAAATTATCGTAAAAGGGCTTCTCCGCACCGTCAGTTTGAAGATATGATCAGTATAGAAGAACGGCCAAAAGAGGTAGAAAACCGCACAATACCAGGTCATTGGGAAGGAGATTTAATCATCGGTAAAGGTCAAAAAAGTGCCATTGGAACTATTGTTGAACGAACAACCCGTTTCCTGCTTATCGTTCCCTTGAAGGGTCGGGATGCCGAAACAGTACGTAAGGCTTTTACCCGGGAACTCAAGCGACTACCTGACCAGGTGCGCTTATCGATGACCTATGATCAAGGTAGCGAAATGAGTCAGCACAAGCTCTTTACCAAAGCTACTAAAATGAAAGTGTTCTTTGCTCACCCTCATAGTCCCTGGGAGCGGGGAACCAATGAAAATACCAACATGCTGATCAGAGACTTTTATCCCAAGGGAACAGACTTTAGCAAACTGTCTCGCTACAGACTTAAAAAAATACAAAGCTTGTTAAATGAACGTCCAAGAAGAGTGCTGGACTGGGAAACACCAGTAGTAGCTTTTGACCGGATACTTCAAAAAAGTAACCCCTAAATAATGACTAATAAATAAAAAATATCTGTTCAAGATTACAATGTATTATATTTAACCAGATGTCGCACTTAATCCTTGAAGTTAAGAACACTCGCTTGCAAGTTCCGAGTTATCGTGCAGAAGAGTCCGAAGTTTGGTATGCCGGAATACCCGTTGAAGTTTGCTTTTGGGTAGATAAAACGTCCTAAAAGGGT
>JBGMRO010000781.1:0-1943 GCA_048061555.1 Thiohalomonadales bacterium
ACGAGATTTGGTACAGCCCTATTAGCAAAACTTACTTTCCGGTAGATTCAAAAATGCTGTATTGTCTCGACATACTGCAAATGGCGTCCTAAAACAAGCTGGATTGCCAAAACAATTCTAGAAAATCGCCTAAAATCCGCATCATATCAAACCACCGCAATTTTAATGATTATCTTAAGCTACAGCAAGCTTTTGAAATCGCACCGCCATCGGCACGACTAAATGGGGCCTGTCTGTTGTTAGTTATGCAGATGGTGCGTGTTTCTCCATCCACGGCCATTCTGCCGGATCTATTTAAAGAGCCTCAATAAAAATGCGTCACTTTCGAGGTACTCTAGCGAGTCCCCATCCGCCATTCAAGTAGTTACTTTACCCATTATTTTGTTATCTTAGTAAGTCTTTCGGTGTGTACCCTAGCACTTGATTTCAGAAATTTAACATTTCGAGGCATTAGGTAGGCGCGGAGCCTACCGACTAACTACAATAACTTATTGTTATTTATAAGTAATATAATTTTCTTTTCAGAAGATACCCCCAGTAGTACCCCCATGTTTGGTTAAAGGGTAGGCACAGAAGACACAAATTAACTTGGCAGAGCACAGCTTTGACCGGTAACAAGTTTTTAATAATCGCCGTTAATGTAAAAACTATCTGTGATATTTCGCTGCTTTCTTGTCCTAGGTCACACCTAAAATTTGCAGTAATATTGCAGTAACCCTATACTGATACTAAATACACTATTGAGGTATCAGCTATGCCAAGATTCACCCTTGATTTACCGACCGAGATAGATCGCCATTTAACCGAGATTGCTGCAAAGGCCGGTATCAGTAAGGCCGAAGCTATGCGCCGAGCGTTTGCCTTGCTGGTAGTCGCCGATGAAGAAAAGGCCAAGGGAAACTCGCTAGGCATTGTCAGAGAAGATAAGCGTAGCCATGACTTGAAAGCCATTGCTCGCGTGGTCGGTGTATGAGTGAAGACAAGATTGTCGACCGCGACATCAGCGAAACATTTTCAACCGCTAGCGAGATTGGCCTAGGCGAAACAGAGCGGCTGTTGTTCGCCAAACAGTTGCTTTTTGTTATCGCTTTGATTGTCGTGGTCGCAGGCGTATCCTATGCGTACAACCCAGAAAACAAGGCATAAATTGCTATTTTTGACCTTATAAAAATCGGCGTATTACCACTGGTCACATTGATTGTCGCGTTCTACTTTCAACGATCTACCTAACCAATGACAACAAAATCTAACTGCCACCACTAAGTTTTTTCATTGGATTATCCGTCCGCGACATGTTGATTTACAATCGCGCATGATGCTTTTTGTAATAGGTGAGGCGTCTTAAATGAGAATGGAATACGTCCATTAAAAACCGTTAAATTTCACACTGCTTTTAGATAGACTCGCATACCACCATATGGCCTCTGCTATCCATATCGCATAAAAGACCCATTCATCAAGCATGAAGGCTAAGCCAATAAAAGCTAATTCAAATAATCGACGTCTCATAATCCCTGTATCGTCCACTGCCGATAAATAATTATGGATACTGCGATGCTATAATTTTTTGGCTTGATAATAGAGTGTCTATAAATCCCTAGCGAAATGACTATCACGAATGGCGCGGTAGCGGGCTTCGATTTCTCTGTTTTGGTGTCCCTTTATACCCTTAATTTTTCTCTTCCATTGAATCGATATTTCAGACACCACCTTCGACCTTTAGGTATTAGTAGTAAAAACAACCCCTCCCCGTCAAACAACTTCTGCTGAACACTTGGCGGTAGCTTAATATTTCGGATAGTTTTGTTAGTTAGTGGAATATGGGGGGTATCTCCGTTGGCGGTATGTGCAGATACCTCCCAAGTACCTTCGGCTGTCTTGGGTGCTGCTGGACGAATATATTGCTTAAAGCCTTGTGTGGCCAGGTCTGTCGGGAAGTTATT
>JBGMRO010000782.1:0-1937 GCA_048061555.1 Thiohalomonadales bacterium
GACCTACGCAAAGCGTAATTGCAACCCAAGTTATAGAGACTACATTGGAAGATCTTTCGATAATAGCGAAAACCCTGATATTAATGGCCTACTTGGCGGGTTTTATCAATCAAAAACCGGATACGTCGACATTCCAAGTTTATTACGACTATTAAAAGATTATTTTATCCAGAATGGCTGCTATTTATCTAAAAAATTCAGCTATCAATCGGTGTCACTAACGTCGAATAAACTAACCGTTGATACTTATAGCAGTCATCGCATCATCTTTTGTGAAGGGTATCGCCTACGGTCTAACCCATGGTTTGCGGGACTACCGATAATTCCTACGAAAGGCGAAATTTTATCCCTTAGATCTAGCAATTTCCGTAGTTCAAATATAATCAGCAACGGCCATTGGTTATTGCCACTAAAGCAAGATTTGTATCGATTTGGCGCAAGTTTTGAACCTCACCGTGAGGATACGTTAGCCAGTAACAACGTACGTCTACAATTACTGGAAAAATTGAGTCGCATGGTAACAAGCAACCCAGCATTCGACGTGATTGGCCATAGCGCGGGTATACGCCCCTGCACTCAGGATAGAATGCCGCTTATCGGTATGCACCCTCGTTTTCAGCAAATCGGTGTATTTAATGGATTCGGTTCAAAAGGGTTATTAACCATCCCCTACTTCGCTGATCTGTTTAGTCGCTCAATTCGAAATATTGATCATGTTCATCACGAGGCAAGTATTTCTAGATTTAGCTATCAGCGAGAAAATAATGTTTTTGGTAAAACGTGCACATGAATTCATAACGAAAATCGTTCGGCCTACAGATTGCGTTATTGACGCCACTATCGGTAACGGCTACGACACTTTGTTCCTTGCTCAACTCATCAATAATAGCGGTCATGTGTACGGCTTCGATATACAAAAAGTAGCCTTGGTCAATACGGCAGATCTGCTACAAAAGCATAGGCTAGCGCATAAAGTCACATTAATACAACGAGGCCATCAATATATGTCTGACTACTTTGCACGGCATACCGTAGACGAAGTATCAGCCATCATGTTCAATTTAGGTTATCTACCACACGGAGATAAATCGATTATGACAACAAGCACAAGCAGCGTCAGCGCGGTGACGCAGAGCTTGTTACGAGTAAAAAATGGTGGAATAGTGACTATTATCGCATACCCTGGTCATGAGGGTGGAAGGTCAGAAACTCAAACCTTACAGCAACTTATACGACAGCTAGACCGCAATAAATTTCAGACACAGACAATTACCGGCGATACCAGCAACAATAATTCACCGCTATTGTTTACCATTCTGAAAAAATAACACTAAATATCCGACAGCCATACACTCCATTTCGGCCTTAAGCATATATTTGATCCCCTCCATAGAAAATATGGAGAAATACGAGTGGTTACGCTATGATAGGCGATACAACAATTATACTTACAGATTATTATGAGCAACTTGGTAGCAGTATTATTCAACGGCATAGCACAATTTGAATTCGATCGCGAAAGATCGTTAACGCCACAGCAATCCCTTTATCTTACCAAGATGGATAGTAAAATGGATGAAGGAATTCAAATGGACAGTAGCTTCATCACAAAACCAGATATCAATAATCGCACACAATATGTCGCTGCGAACTTGGCCAATGCGATTATCCACAATGATGAAGCAACCTGCTCTGCCCTATGTAGCTATCTAGCAGTGCGATTACCTGAACTAAAACAGGTCAAGATTGACGAAAAGGATGGTGAAATTTCTATCGAACTTGTTTTCGACGAGGATTATCAGAAGCAGGTACCTGTAACGTTCTTACACTAACTAGTGTCCATCCACAAACGGTCTATTTCACCAATATCTTCGTTGTGCCGATTTTTTAGTAATTCTTGTTCTGCGTTATTTGCAGGACTAGAAGTACTTATCTTA
>JBGMRO010000783.1:0-1935 GCA_048061555.1 Thiohalomonadales bacterium
CAGCGCTAACGGCCATGAATGCCGATATCGAGGATAGAGTACGTTGCGATCCTAACCAGTATTGGTGGGGTTACAGTCGTTTTCGTCATCGGCCACCGGGAGAGCCCAGCCTCTATAAAAAGGATTAATACGAATAGAGCATACTATATACCGTAAAGTGAATAGAGTGAGAGGCATTACTGCTCGATTGAAAGAATAGTCATTTTTAAGTTGATTTTGCCGCGCCGGGGTGATTAATATAAGTACAGTGTGATTTAGTTGTATTGGTAAAGCCTAACTTAATGATAAAAATAATTCTGGTTCTCCCTCTGTAATTCTTAAGTCATTGTATTACATTATTATATTGAGTAAGGATCTTAGCCCCCATGTATGCAAATACCCCCGTATACTCAGAACAAAATGGCGTTCACTTTATTAATATCTATACAGAGTTAGAGGATGGAACGTTTCGCCGTACTCAGGATGAGCCATTGCGTTTATTGCGTAACAACATCAAGGGGATTTCAATTATTCAGGGCGAGTTATTGACCCCGCTCAGTGATCGTACCGAGAGAAGTTGGAATAGTGCAACGGTTACTTTTCACTATGGCCGGCCGCAAAGTATCTACCGATTTTTAAGAGGTATGGTGGCGAAGAATAAGTTTTTTGTCTTTTCAAAACCACAATTATCTGGCCGTATTTCTAAATTTAATTTGCACGAGCTAGTGCTTAAGCCCGGTACATCCCAGCGACATCGATCCTTATTAAAGGAGAAGTATTTGCAATCCATTCAATTATGGACGCAACAAGAGTGGGAATTAAAACAAGAAGAAATGGCGCAGGCTAAGCAGGCGACTAATCTAAATGCTACGCCTACGTCTTTGGATGTTGATTTTGGCCAAGCTCATAAAAAATTATTAGCGCAGAATTTAAGTTCTGACAATATTGACCTTAAAAAAAAGGCGCAGCTCACGTTCGCTCAATCAAGGCAACAAACTACAATCTTGGCAGAGGGTCTTGCCCCATCTACGCCGGTTCAGGGGGCGTCGATAAAACGCATAGGTGAGGTTAGCGGTACTGAGTCCGATGATCCGATCGTCAGACAATTTCCGGAACGAGCGGGCGATCGTCGATCGCATTTTTTACAGCGTTTCATTTTTACTGTCGATTAATCTAGGTTCAACCGAACTATCGAGACTGTAGTGAAAATATTCTTTCTTTTGCGGAGGTGTAATTCTCATGACTTATGATTCCGTTATCGCGGAGTCGGCGGTGTTCTTTGAGTTCAGCGGCTAGTCTTCGCGGGAGATCGATATCTTCATGGTTTGTCGCAGATCTGATGCTATTGGTAATTTGAATTAAGAATTGATTGTAACTGAGTTTGTTAGGGTTATTGTGCAGTATCTCCACCAAGGGGATATCTCCGTAAGTTGAGGATAGATAAACAACAGATCTGGCTTTAGCGAATAGAGTGATTATTGTGATAAATGCCGATGTTAGGCTTATGGTGATTATGGCTTGCCTATAATCCGTAACGGTCGGGATTTGGTCAATCCATGTTGTATAGTGGGCTAGCGCCGAGATGCCGATGAGTAGGCCGGTAAGCCACAACCAAAGTCGATTTATGATAAATTTTCGCTGTGATTGAGGGCTAATGAATCTGAGATTCAACCAATATTGCTGCTTAATATTGTTCTTAAATGAGCTAACGGCTAAATATTTGTTGTCATAAATCGAAAAATTTTTACTTTCAAGGTTGCTGCGATCAGATTGGATGAATCTAATCGTGAGATTATGTTGTGGTGAATCGATGCTGGAAATGAAGGGTTCGTCGGGGTTGTGGAGTAGAATTTCTTCCGTTTCAGGAGTTGGCTCGCGCTCTAACATAATGATGTCCTAACAATTCTACCGATAACACAGCGATATGGAATCGTAACTTGTTCCGAGTGGGTGCAG
>JBGMRO010000784.1:0-1933 GCA_048061555.1 Thiohalomonadales bacterium
GTTATGACTGTAGATAGATCATCACTTAATTGTCTGATTGCGGATTGTGAAACATGGCTGTATCGTTGACTTGTCACCACATTCCGATGACCGAGCAATTTACTTATGGAATAGATGCTCACCCCTCTGGATGCCAGCTCACTGGGCCCGAAATGCCTCAGATCATGCAATCGAAGCTTAGGAAGCCCCGCTTCAATACGAAGCTTGTTCCAACTTTTATGCACAGCGAAATATCTGGTTTTGGTTTTTGGGCTGATGAATAGATAGTTAAACCTCCCTTGAGTTTTTAGCTGCCTCAAAATATCCATGGCAGCACTGTTGAGTGGTACAGCACGAGGTATTTTTGATTTTGAATTACGTGAGTCTATGTAAAGCACCCGTTTATCCATGTCGCAGTTGCTCCAAGTGGCACTTAAAATTTCTGACAACCTGCAAGTTGTCGCCATCAGCATTCTGGCGATCAGTGCTACCTGGGACTTGCTTTTGATTAAAGTGCGCAATAATGTTTGTAGTTCCTCAGGGCTTAACGTATGGCAGACTTCGTTAAAGTCGTTAAATAAAGGCACGCAAGAACTTGGATTATCTGTGGCTACACCATTCAAAATCATGGAATTGATTATGTGTCTAAGTATTTTCAATCCGTGATCTGCGGTCGCACCAGCCAAACCTCTCATCTTTAACTCAGAATGAAAATCGATCACCATCTTCCTGGTGATACTTTCAACACGCATCTCCCCAAAAAGCGGTTTTACGTACCGTGTATAAACACCATTTGCAGACTTCCACGATCGATTTCTTTGCTTAATGAATGGCAGATAATCGCTTTTGTAGTACTGGTTCAGGGTCGGCGGGATCACCTTTTTCTCGGGGGCGTCGTTTCTTGGATCAATACCCGATGACAATTTTAGGTACTGTTCGGCTGCGAGCCTTTTGCACTCCGTTTCCGCAGCTGAGAAGCTCAATTGATCTGTGGTTCCGATTTTTTGGGTATATGTTTTTCCATAAAGGTTCTTCCCGCGATAATAAAATGTGCCGTAGTTTTCACGGGTTCTTCTCACTTCCAAAAAGAATCCGCTTATGGTTTTTGAAACATATTCAATCCGACGGATATTATCTGGACAGATTAGACTGGTGGACACGAAGTGTTCGTTTAATTGAACGCGCATTTTTAGTTCTCCTGTATTAAGGGAATACATGAAACATAAGGAAAAAGATGAAGGCGGCCCGTGATGGCACCGCCAGATGATGTCTATTTCTTTATCTTGCGATACAGGTTGTGTCGAGCACGATCGAATCCTGCGAACTCCAAAGACACCCTGCATTGCGCGACCAACATGGATATTGGGCGACCGAAAACGTAACGACGTTCGGGTGCTGGCACGTCATTCCACACCGCTGGATCTATCAGGCCCTCGCAGTCTGTCAATCCACCCGGCTCCATCAGTGCGATATTTGGATTGATATGCTCAAGAATATCTTCCATGTGATTTTCGTTCATGCTATTTCCTTTACGTAAATTAAAATAAATTCTTGATTAAAAAATTGACCAAGCAAGCACACGCCGTCGGGCGGTGCAGTGGGCGCTCATGCGCAAGGCATAAATTTAGGGCGATAAAGGTGGGCGCTTGCCGAAGGGGTGCTGAAAAATGAAAAAAGTGGGCGGCCCGTGCTGGCGCCGCCTCCAGTTGCTGTTGGTTAAGCTGTTCACTTGTACAGGGTCTGCCCTTTATTATCGACTCCGGCATACACCAGATCGATCTCTTCAATGGCCATCAGATATGCAAGCGCACGCTCGAACACGTATCGATGTTCCAGTGGCGTTGTGGCTTGTAACAGGTTCTTGTCGAACAACTGTGTGTAGTCCACCTTTTTTCCAACCTCGACAAAATAAAGATGTTCATCAACATGCTGAAGGACCATCTTCTTTGTTTCA
>JBGMRO010000785.1:0-1922 GCA_048061555.1 Thiohalomonadales bacterium
TTGAAATTGAACGCTAATTATACATTTTGACTTTGTGAAATTCGAGATCTCTACATGTTGTAAAAAATCACTATTTTTAGTGCTGTGTATGTTTTTCATTGCGGGGCCTAGTCATGCCTATCATCACAATGATCAGGGGTATTACGACATTGCTGAGCCTGAGATAATGTATGTCTCGATTAAGGTTCTGGGTCTGGACAAGGCCATGCGCGCGGATGTCTTGGCATTGTTACGCTTAGAGGATTTTTCTTATAGGACGGACATCGATCCAAAAGAAATTCAGGCCGTGTTTGAGGAATCCGTAAAAATAATTGACGTATATTTACGTTCTCAGGGTTATTATGATGCGAAAATTACAAGCAGTCTGCAGTATGATTATGATACCTGGTACGCAATATTTGATATAAATGCAGGTCCGCCGATCGTGATCGACCGCGTGAGCGTAGAGGTCAACGGACCGGGTAAATATTACAGCGATGTGCAGGACTTCCTTGCTGATTTTCCGATTAAAAGTAAAGACCGTTTCATCCATTCTCGCTACGAAAGTGCCAAGAATAGATTACAAAAATTGGTGAGGCAAAACGGCTATGTCGACGCAAAGCTAACCCTGCATAAAATAGCGATACATCGAGGGCAGCACAGCGCCGATATATTTTTGCGTATAGAAACCGGAGAACGTTATTTCTTTGGTCCTATCAGTATCATGGAAAATAATATTGATCCTGTGTTAATCCAAAAATTTATTACCTTGCAAGAAGGTGATTCCTATTCCAGCGAAAAAATTCTCGAGCAACAAAATGCACTAGGAGATAGCGATTATTATAGTGAAATATATGTGAAACCCATGCGAGAGCGGGCCGTGAACAATATCATTCCCATCGACATTACCACAGTATTGCGAAAACCCTCTAAATATTCAGTGGGTTTGGGTTATTCAACAGATATCGGTATTAACGGTAGTTTAGCCTGGTCTAGGCGACGCCTAAATTATAAGGGCCACCGCCTTTTTTTACAGACAACGGTTTCCAAGATCGGTGCAATCGTGGGAATTCGCTATCGCATGCCATTTCGTAATCCTCGTCATGACGAGTACGTTATAACGACAAACATTACCTACCAAGACACCGATACCAGTGTGAGTAAGATTGGGCAGATGGGTTTTGCACGCTCCATTTTACGGGGTAATTGGCGTGAAATATTGTCGCTGGAGATTCAACGTGAACTATTTTCCGTGAGTGACCAAAATGATAGTGCAAATTTGCTCATCCCCAGCGCAAACTGGACGTGGCAGGTGCCTCGTGGCAGATTATTTACCCGCGAGGGTCGAATGTTGTCGATTCGCGTTCGTGCCTCCAGTGAGGAAATATTATCCAGTGCCAGTTTTATACAGAACAACGTCGATTCCAAGTGGATATTGCCTATGTCTACTCGAGGTCGATTGATCACTCGTGCCAGCCTAGGTTTGACCGGCGTCGATAGTGTCCTTGATCTGCCCGCATCGTTTCGGTTTTTCACCGGTGGTGATCAGAGTATACGCGGTTATTCTTTTGCCACTTTGGGGCCTAAAAATGAAGAAGGGGATGTGATCGGCGGTAAACATCTTATTATTGGCAGCATAGAATACGATTTTCGTATCAAAGGAGACTGGAGTGTAGCCGCATTTTATGATGTCGGTAACGCCTATAATAGAATAAAAGATATTGATGTCGCACAAGGCGTAGGGGTGGGCATACGTTGGAATACCATCGTGGGGCAAGTTCGAATTGATGTCGCGAATGCGGTTAGCGAAGCGGATAAACCCTGGCGTATTCACTTGTCAGTCGGACCGGATTTTTGAAAAAAGTAAAAAAAGTTTTTGTTGGCTTGGCCATAGTGGCAGTACTTGCGACTTCTGCGTTCTTGTATGCTATTAATACCCAGGC
>JBGMRO010000786.1:0-1910 GCA_048061555.1 Thiohalomonadales bacterium
TAAGTGTGAGCTGTTACCGACAGCCAATGGCATGGCTTATGCGGGATCAGTGATGGGGCGAGAAGTCGTGTATGAACACAGTCGTGAGCAGGTACAGGCTGATGTCGAACTGGAAAATCATGACTACCGGGATTCGAGGCGTCGCTAGTAGATTATTTAATCACTGGTGGATAAAATAATTCCACATAAAAATCAAAGGATCAAAATCAAGTATTAATAGTAGGCTTGTCGTCCGTAAAAAAACCGGGTTTAAAAATATGGCAGACGATAAAATAAAAGAAGCATCTAGCGATAACAGTGCCGTTTGGCAAAACCATATCTCCGTGCCTGACACACCTGATGGTTTTACGGTTAGAACGGCTTATCCAGCTAACCCGGATGGTGTTGAAGTAATGTTGGAGCGTTGGGAGCCAGGCTCCTCAGAGCCACCGCACTCGCATCCTGGAGATGACATGACTATCGTAGTGGAAGGTAAGATGTCGATCCAGTTTTTTGTTCAATCAGGCGATGGCCTCGAGATCGACGGTAATCCGGTTATCTTAAACAAGGGCGATACCGGTTATATTAAAGCGGGTCGGATTCACGATGCCAAATACATCGAAGAATGCAAGCTGGTTTATGTCCACGATAAAGCCTTTGGGTTTACTCTGCATGGTTAAGTGGCTGGAGTGAGTTTTGGAACGCAAGTCGTATTCTGACTCGCCGGTATCTATATAAATTAGAGTCCTTAGAACAGTTGCTGTATAATCCAGCGCTGAATTTTGGGGAATCGTCTAGTGGTAGGACTGCGGACTCTGACTCCGCCAACCTAGGTTCAAATCCTAGTTCCCCAGCCATATTGTGAAAGCCCCAGGAATGGGGCTTTTTTTGTTACATACATAACCGGTATTTTACTGATGTAGAATCTTTAATGAGGTATTAAGTGGACGCGCAGAAATATTGTAAAAGCTGTGTAAACAATAACTTATTGAGTGTCATAAAAATTAACAGTTGCAGAAAATAGCTTAAATACCACTGAAATCACTGTATAGGTAGGTTAAACATGCATTGTGTCTTATTTGGTTGTTTCGTTATGTATTATAAGTGTCATAAATTTTTACAATTGATCCATTAAAGCGCATGCAGGCTACGCGTTAAAAATTAATAAAATCAATACGTTAATCAGATGATAGGTTTGTGGCACAGGACTTGCATTAATACAAGTAAAATATAATTCTTAAAAAGTAGGAGATCGAAATGTTAAATCTAATCAAATTAATGGTGGCAATGGCCCTGGCTTCTTTCTCTGTTAATGCATCTGCTTTTGCTATGGAAGATCATGGTTACTCAGGTGGTATGTCGTCGCCTTCTAGTGCACGGGAGCATAGAACAGAAGAGAAAAAGGCTGTAAGAGAACACAAGAGAGAACATAGAAGTTCACAAGACAGAGTTTCGAGAAAACATCTCAGGGGCGAGAAAAAAGCTGCAAAGAAACATGCTAAGCAGGAAAAAAGAGTAGCTAAGAAAAAAGCTGTGAAGAGAAAAATACAACGCCTGGTTACACAGCTAAGAAAAGTAGTCGCAAATAATGCCTGGTTGTATGAAGGCGACAATGATTTCGATTCAGGTAAAATGGATTCTGGTCATTATGGGCAGAATGGCAATGGCATGAAGAAACTTGAGTATGTTTTTGCCAATATGGACAAGTATAAGAGTCCCCAAAAACCTGGACATGATTACAAACCAGATAATGAGCATGATGTGCCAGAACCTGGCATGGTTGGTTTATTAGCTCTTGGTCTACTAGGCATGGCAGCACGTCGCAGATTCAAAGTATAAGCAGAGCTAGACCTTATAATAAAAATCATCCCTGCTCACTGCTTGTCCGCAATTGACAATCATAAAACGAGCCTCATTTGAGGTTCGCTTTT
>JBGMRO010000787.1:0-1907 GCA_048061555.1 Thiohalomonadales bacterium
ATATTCCAACAAAGAATCGAGCTGAGGGCATTACTGATGCAGTGGCACGATTACAGGTTAATACCTTACATAATAATTGTGTAGAGTTTGGTATTGATGAATTTTCTATGGATGATATTCGGCAAGGGATCGTACATGTGATCGGCCCAGAGCAAGGGGCGACGCTACCCGGTATGACTTTGGTTTGTGGTGATTCACATACCTCCACACACGGAGCCTTGGGTGCGTTGGCGTTTGGTATCGGCACCTCAGAAGTAGAACATGTATTAGCGACACAATGTCTATTATTACGTAAGTCTAAAAATATGTTGGTGAACGTCATGGGGTCCGCAGGCTTCGGTATTTCCGGAAAAGACATTATTATGGCGATTATCAGTGAGATTGGCACGGCCGGTGGCACGGGTTATACAATAGAATTTGCGGGTGATGCAATCAGTGCTTTGTCTATAGAAGGTCGCATGACGGTCTGTAACATGGCGATTGAAGCCGGTGCGCGGTCTGGTTTGATCGCGGTAGACGAAAAAACCATCGAATATGTGCAAGGTCGCCCGTATTCACCGCAGGGGCAATTATGGCAGCAAGCGGTCGACCATTGGCAAGACTTACGTAGTGATCAAGCTGCGTCATTTGATCGTATTGTCAATATCGATGCCAGTCAAATTAAACCGCTGGTCACCTGGGGTACATCCCCAGAAATGGTGATTGCTGTGGATGCATTAATACCCGATCCAAACGAGCAGAGTGATAAGGTGAAGCGTGAAGGCATGCAAGCTGCCTTGCGCTATATGGATTTAAAGGCCGCGACACCCATAAAAGATATTCACCTTGATAAGATCTTTATTGGTTCATGTACTAATTCACGTATCGAAGATTTACGCTCAGCTGCGGGTATTATCAATGGTCAACAGGTCGCCTCGACGATAAGCTTAGCCATGGTGGTACCCGGTTCTGGCCTAGTCAAACAGCAGGCCGAAAAAGAGGGTTTGGATAAAATATTTATCGATGCCGGGTTTGAATGGCGAGATCCAGGTTGCTCTATGTGTCTAGCCATGAATGCAGATCGTCTTGCGCCCGGAGAAAGATGTGCCTCTACCTCTAACCGAAATTTCGAGGGTAGACAGGGACCGGGTGGGCGCACTCATTTGGTGAGTCCAGCAATGGCCGCTGCGGCAGCCATTGCTGGACATTTTGTCGATATTTCTCAACCTCGAGCTAGTGAGATCAAAGGAAAATAGAGTATGGAAAAACTAACCTCAATCACTGGATTGGTGGTGCCGCTTGATCGACCTAATGTCGACACGGATGCTATTATTCCAAAACAATTTTTAAAATCGATTAAGCGCAGTGGTTTTGGTCCCAATCTTTTTGACGAGTGGCGATATTTAGATCAAGGAGAGCCGGGCATGGATAATACTAGGCGTCCACTAAACCCCGATTTCGTACTCAATCAATCTCGATATAGTGGCGCGGAGATACTATTGGCACGCGAAAATTTTGGCTGTGGTTCGTCGCGTGAACATGCACCCTGGGCGTTATTAGATTATGGCCTTCGAGTCATTCTTGCGCCGAGTTACGCTGATATTTTTTTCAATAATTGTTTCAAGAACGGTATACTGCCCGTGATATTGAAGGCGGAAGTTATCGATGAATTATTTCAAAAGGTTTTTGCACAAATAGGATATACTCTCACCGTTGATTTAGACGCCCTGCAGATAGTATTGGAAGACGGCCCGCCGATAAAATTTGCAACCGATGAATTTCGGCGTCATTGCTTGCTGAATGGATGGGATGAAATCGGATTATCCTTACAACATATTGATGACATTAAATCCTACGAAAGAAGGCAGGCGAATATAACACCGTGGCTTTTTAATTCGCAAGTTTCGTAGTTTAAGAGCTAAACAATG
>JBGMRO010000788.1:0-1904 GCA_048061555.1 Thiohalomonadales bacterium
TCGTATAAGGCAATGTTGGAGATCGTGCAGGCGTTTCACGATAAACACGATTTTGAGAATACCGGTGGTGAAGATATGACTTACCGAATGGCTTTAATGGCTGAAGAGCTGGGTGAGATTGCCGCTTGTGTTACTAAAGGCAAGGATAAAAAAGAACTGGCGGAAGAATGTGCAGACTTATTTATTTTGTTGATCGGTACGGCAATTTCTGCGGACTTTGACCTAAAGCAAGCGTTTTGGGAAAAAATGGAAAAATTGCAGAGTCGAAAATCGCGTATGATCAACGGCCGTATTCGAGTATCCGAATTTCGAGATATGTGACGAACTCATTAGTTGCTTGAGTCGCTAAAAAATTGATAATCAAGAACGATAAACCCCTAATCATACTTGACCGCGATGGCGTCATAAATTTTGACTCAGACGCCTATATAAAAACGGTCGAAGAATTCATCCCTATTCCCGGTAGCCTCGAAGCGATCGCCACATTGAACAAGGCGGGTTATCGAGTCGTGGTCGTGACCAATCAGTCCGGAATTGCGCGCGGCTATTACAATGTAGAGACCTTGCAAAGTATGCATAAGAAGTTAACATCTTTGCTTGATGCCTTAGGAGGCAAAATCGAAAAAATCTATTATTGTCCGCATGGGCCGACGGACGGTTGTGAATGTCGCAAACCCAAACCCGGTATGTTGCAGCAAGCGTTGCGGGATATGCAGTCAAATGCCGCTAACGCGATAATGATCGGCGACTCGATCAGCGATTTGGCAGCCGCTGAAGCCGCAGGTGTCTCGGCGTGTCTAGTTAGTACAGGCAAGGGTGAGCGTAGTAGCAAACAAATAACCCAGCAAAAAATTTATAGCCATGTAGCGGTTTATACTGATTTGAGTACTGCGGTTAGCGCCATAGTCTCAGGACCATCAAAATTTTTGAAAAATAGCCAAGTACCATGATTTACCTAAGTTCTTTGCTTTTTTCTATTATTATGCTGGTAACCATACCGTTGTTTGTTATCCCCGGCATGCTGTTGATACCGCTGCCCTATTCAATCCGTTATGGTTTTATTACCCAGTGGGCCACATTGATTATTTGGGTATTAAGGATAGTCTGCCGTATCGATTTTAGCGTTAGCGGCCAAGAAAATATTCCATCGAGCAACGCCATCATTTTTAGTAAACATCAGTCCACATGGGAAACAATTGCATTACAACGCATTTTTCCACCGCAATTGTGGGTTATTAAACAGGAACTGCTCTGGGTGCCTTTCTTTGGCTGGGCCTTATGGATGCTAGAGTCTATTCCCATTGATAGAAGCTCGGGTCGTAAGGCGGTCAATCAAATTGTGGAAATAGGCAAACAACGCCTCGATAAGGGACGCTGGGTGGTGATCTTCCCGGAAGGCACCCGCGCCGCACCGGGAACGAAAAAACGCTATGGTGTTGGTGGCGCTATATTGGCGGCAAAGAGTGGCTACCCCGTCGTGCCGGTGGCCCACAATGCCGGAGAACACTGGGGTAAACGGTCATTTCTAAAAATACCCGGTACAATAAAAGTTGTCATCGGTCCACTGATCGAGAGCGAAGGCAAGACCGCAACTGAAATCAACCAAGCGGCAGAAGACTGGATTGAATCCACCATGCAGACCATCTCCAACGTCAAGATTAAATCCAGTGACAAAGTCAAACCGAGCGTTTCTTCCTAAGCGGTGGATGTAAAACAAAACCTGGGTTATGCTAGCCACCCCAACCAAAACGGGAGCAGAAGCTAGCAGTCATAATGTGTTAAAATCTCTACCAAGCGCCCGTAGCTCAGCTGGATAGAGTATTGGCCTCCGAAGCCAAGGGTCGCGCGTTCGAATCGCGCCGGGCGCGCCATTTTTATCTAATTTAATCACTTGTAACTCACAG
>JBGMRO010000789.1:0-1900 GCA_048061555.1 Thiohalomonadales bacterium
AGTTCTTCTGCGACCACACTCGGAAAACGCTGGTCAGTAAAGGCAGCGGCGTAGGCGTTGTAGTTGACGTCGACGATTAACGGTCGTTCGGCTTCCAGGCTTCCCACACAACCGCGCAATTTGTGATGTTTATGCAGACTGACGAAACTGGCACCGGTTTGCGCTAATAGCGGAGAAACGTGATCGAGGTCAGTTATTTCCAGTTGGCTTTGATGCTGCAACGCGTGTCGTATGCTGCGCCATGCGATTTCACGCAGTCTTTGTTTGTGTGCCGGGCTTAAGTTCATGTTAGCTGTTGTTGCGAGACTGTTGCGAGACTACATAGGCACCATAACCGACCACACGTTGTTTGTCGCCGGCGGTATCACCGGAATTACGGCAATCCAGTGTAGTGATATGTAGTCCCTGGTTTTGCGCATGTAATAACAGCCCGGCGAGAGGTACGCATCCACAGGCGTCTTCTGGTCCGATGGCGGCAAAGTTTAAGGCCTCAATGGCCTTTGATGTTTGTTGGTCACGTTGGCGTGCGCTGTCATAATCTAGAAAATGACTGAGGTCGGTACTGATGACGATCAGGGTATCGTCGTTCCAGACCTGTGAAATTATGGCAGCGATTGTATCCGCTTTGCATTCGCCTACCACTAGGGGCAACAATGAAAAATTTCCCAAGAGGGTCTGTAAAAAGGGTAGATGCACCTCAAGACTGTGCTCGTGGGCATGGGCCTCGTCATATTGGTAGGCCAAGTTTTGCTCGATTAATCCGTTTAATAAATCGCATGCAATTGGGATTTTTCCTAATGGGGTTTCGAACCATCTCACACTCGGGCCGGCACAGCCCCGCATCCTAACTCGGTGTGCGGGCCCCATGATCAGCACGGTCTTGATTTGCTGTGCACGTGTGCGCAGAGTCTGATAACCAGTGGCAGCGATGGGGCCGGAATAGACATAACCGGCATGCGGTAATATGATTGCGTTGCTGAGGGTTTCATCTGCGGCCAAACTTACGGGACGTTCCTCTGCCTGCTGTAATAGGGAATGCAGCAATTGGCTTAGTTCTTGGCTATCCTGAGGATAAAATGTACCCGCGACGGCCGCTGGTCGAGTATCTATCATGGCATCGCTTACCTACGCGTTTCCTTTAACATCATTGTCTAATAGACTGTCTAATAACAGTATAGATGTTATCGCGATACAGCGCTAAAAAGTACTAACGAAGGTGAAAAAGAGTCATGAGCAGTGTAGCAACCCAATATTGGCATCGATTGCCCGACGAACGCCTACAGTGCGATCTTTGCCCGCGTGCCTGTAAATTAAGAGATGGACAGCAGGGCCTGTGTTTCATCCGGGAGCGCCGTGATGACGTGATCGTAATGACGAGTTATGGGCGTTCCAGTGGTTTTTGTATCGATCCTATAGAGAAAAAACCGCTGCATCATTTTTATCCAGGCAGCCCGGTATTATCTTTTGGCACCGCAGGTTGTAATCTGGCCTGTAAATTCTGTCAAAACTGGGATATCAGTACCTCCAGACAAATCGATAAATTGGCGCAGGCGGCTAGCCCTGAGCAGCTGGCACGCGCGGCCCAAAAACACGCCTGTCGCAGTGTCGCTTTTACCTATAATGATCCGGTCATATTTCTTGAGTATGCGATTGATGTCGCTGCGGCCTGTCACGAAAGGCATATCTACACTGTGGCAGTCACCGCGGGTTATATATCTGCCGCGCCACGCATCGAGTTTTTTGCCTATATGGATGCCGTAAATGTAGATCTTAAGGCCTTTAGTGAAGATTTTTATTACCATCTGACAGGGGGGCATTTGCAGCCCGTATTGGATACCTTGCTCTACATCAAGCACGAAACCCAGGTCTGGTTAGAGATCACCACACTGCTTATCCCCGG
>JBGMRO010000790.1:0-1897 GCA_048061555.1 Thiohalomonadales bacterium
CGATGTCACGTCAGTTGCGAATCGAATATGAAGGAGCCTATTATCATGTCATGAAAATAAGGGGGTCAAGTCTTTACTTATAGTATTTTTAAAAACATTTGAACAAACTAATTACTATAAGTAAAGACTTGACCCCAATATTTTTTCCAATATTTTTTCTAAATGTTCGTTTGTTAATAAAGGTTATGAGGATGTTTTATCAAAACCTGTTGCCATCGGTTACGATAAATCGAATAAATGGAAATCTACAGACGGAAACCTAGCCTTCCAAAGTCTATTGGTCTCAATTACTAGCGAATTAGTTTCTCCCCGATTTGATGAGCAATTAGCATCCGATACTTGCAACCTTAAATGCAACAGCTATGGTTCTTATTCACGTTTAGTTTGTAAGTGGTTGCTAGTAGTGGCCACATAAATTATTATATCTCTGTTTTGTGGCTACGTTAAATCTAGAGAAAAGTGTCGCTTGCAAGACATATGACTTTCTTGAAAAAGAACTAGTATTCACAACCGAATTCCTATCTAAATTTCGTTTATGAACTTTTTAATAAAGGACGTACTGATGTGCTACTCTCAGAAGAATTTCATGGATGAAAAATAACCTCGCCAAAACCCTATTGTTTGTAATTGTTATCACAAGCGTAGTTGCCTGCGGTAGCGATTCTGCTAATGACACTAATATCGACACTACCGGCTCGAATAAAACACAAAGTAAGCGCTTAACGGGCAGTATTTTAGTCCTCGGTTATGACTGGCTGTGGAAAATGGACATGGCTACAGGCAGCTTTGCCAAAGTGCAGGGGACTCATTGGAAAACCAGTGGCGACTATCATAACGTGGCTAATTTTTTACTGAGTCCGATCGCCTATGAGGGTGATGAGTTTATACTCAGTGTTCAAAATTGCCTGCCAAGTGATACTTTTACGAGCTGTATCGTAACGCTGGATGAGAAGGCAATCAAAATCACACAATTTGTTTTGTCCGGGAAAATTTATGATGCTGCCAAAATGTCTCGAGACCGGCAATATGTCGCTTTCACGATACAATATGGCGGATCAATTACCAATGACACCTATCTTGAAATTTATGATCGCAGTGGAAATCTCATTAGCGATGATCGAATTAGTACTAACCTAGCCAGGTTGTCTATCGACTGGTTGCCCGATGGCCGGCTAGTCTATTCGGTTAGGAGTGAGGAAAATCGATCTATTTATTTCACTTCACCGTATTCAACCATAGTGGAACGTAACCTAACGTTACCGATAAATATACCGGGATCGATAGATAAAATTGCTGCTAGTGCGGACGGTAAACGAATTGCCTTTAGTTTGGTATCGAGTTCAAGTTTTGCCGCAACGAGAGCTACTCCATGGGTAACCAAAATAGACGGTACCAATTTACACCAACTCGCGGTTGATCCACATGCCGATGGTACAGAAAGTTCTTACATCAACAATCCTAAATGGTCTCCTGACGGCCGTTGGATATTGGTGAAATATGGTGGTGCTACAGGTGGATCAATTTCTAACCCGGGTGTATTAGGGTATTTGTTCGCTGTACCTTCGGACGGTGTAAAGGTTCCATTGTCGCCGTATGATGACTCAATAGAAACCACCGCGATACAAATAAAAAGCGATTGGTATACTGTTTTCTACGACCGTGGAGAAACCACTTTCAACGAGGACCGTTGGCCTAATTTGGATTATGATTGGATACCGTAGTGCACTGGTAGTGATTACATTTTTGCATAGGCGCTACTACAATATACCTTTTTTCTATCAATGTTTCGGAAACAAGTGGGGTCAAGTCTATACAATAATAGTATTACATAGTAAACTTATCCGATGTCACGTCAGTTGCGAATCGAATATGAAGGTGCCTATTATCATGTCATGAA
>JBGMRO010000791.1:0-1889 GCA_048061555.1 Thiohalomonadales bacterium
CTGACCACGCCGCAAGCCAACTTGAGCAATTGGGAACAAAATCCAAGTTTTGGTATCGAAATGATTATGGGAGCATGTTATTTAAACAAGGTAGGCCGAATACTGGAGAGAACTGGGCCGAAAAAGTATGTTGCGAAATGTGCAAACTTCTCAAACTTCCTCATGCCCATTATGAATTCGCTGAATAGCAAGGCAAGGAAGGTGTCGTCACACCGAATATTGTGCCGCCTAATGAAAGGTTGATACTTGGAAACGAACTACTTGCGAGCACAAACAAGGGCTACGAGCCAAGTGTGAAGTACCGTTCATGCCAGCACACTGTCCGTCGAGTAATGGCGGTGGTTAAATCGACAGAAGTTAAACTTCCGATGGGCTGGGTAGCTCCAGATACCGCTATAGAAAATGCAGCGGATGTATTTATTGGCTATTTATTGCTAGACACACTGGTAAGCAACCAAGACAGACATCACGAAAATTGGGGGCTGGTAACCTTATCCAACGAGGTGCACCTAGCACCAACATTTGACCATGCCTCTAGCTTGGGTCGAAATGAAACAGACGAAAAAAGGCTCAATCGACTAAACACCAAAGATACTGGTAACAACGTAGAAAGCTATGTAAATCGCGCAAAATCAGCACTTTACGAGAACCCGACTAGCCAGTCTCCATTAACAACCCTGGACGCATATAGAGAAGCAGCTAAAATTAGACCCAAATCGGGCCGATACTGGTTAGAGACGCTAAAAAATATAAGACATAGTAATATTATAGCTATTTTTAATGAAATACCTGATGGTAAAATAACGGAAATAGGTATCGAATTTGCTGTCAGAATGATAGAAGCTAATATTAGTAGAATGCTGGATACCGGAACTTGAAATTATGAATGTTATTTTTATTGCTTGGCAAGACCCAGAATCCCGTCAATGGGCACCAGTAGGTCGTTTGTCAAAAGAAAACAGCGAATTCAGTTTTGTTTATACACAAGGGGCAGAAGAGGTACCGAATTTCACACCTTTTGGCCGTATGAAAGACTTGCATGCTATTTACAAGTCAGACACGCTTTTCCCTTTGTTTTCTAACAGAGTTTTACCTAAGTCACGTCCTGAATATAGCGATTATATGAATTGGCTAGGTTTAAATGAGTCCAATTATGACGAGATGGAAGAACTTTCTCGTACGGCCGGATTACGTGCGACGGATTCGTTAGAGTTATTCCCTTGCCCGCTACCAACGTCACAAAACATCTACGAACTATTCTTTTTTAGCCGTGGATTACGACATATGTATTCCGAAAATCAGGAACGCGCGAACAATCTAAAGGAAGGTGAACAACTATTTCTAATGCAAGACTTTCAAAATTCCTACGATGGCATGGCCTTAATGATGCGAACCAATGATCCTGTATCATTAGTCGGATATACTCCGCGCTATTATTCAGGAGAAGTAAGCGAGCTTATTAAATCCAACAAACCAGAAAACATTGTCGTTACCGTCGAAAAAGTCAATCAAAATGCACCACTCCAATATCGCGTGTTATGTAAATTAAAAACCAAATGGCCAGCTAATTTTATGCCGTGTTCAGATGCGCAATATAAAGCATTGGCGTAGATAACATACACTTGATTTCACCCATTCTACAAGATTCGCAATTTCAACAGTTTTTATGCAACGTCATCATCAAATAGAGGTGCGATTACGCTATTAGGTGCAGCCAGCTCCTCTGCTTGTCATATACAGAATACCACTCTCGCGCAAGCAACAGTCTCCGGGTATATTGGGAACGGTTTTATCATTTACAATAAACGGAATTGGATGACGTTGGTGCCAAAGCAGCTGCGCCTGAGCACATCAGGTGGTATTACAACAGCGGTGAAGCCAGGCGAGCG
>JBGMRO010000792.1:0-1888 GCA_048061555.1 Thiohalomonadales bacterium
AGGGACAAGCGCGAGGTCGTACCGACAATAAACCGTAGCCCCATATCGATTATTGTTATGGAAGACAAAGAAGTTTCGTGAAAGCATTGAGTCGTTAATTAATCTCACCCAGTTACGCTTCAAAATTTTTCCATACTGAGCATCAATTTCTTATCCACTATCGAAGAGTATTTGGGCTATAGTGGCGATATTTTGATGAAAAACTTGCGTTAAATTAGATAAAGGAGACATAGTGAAATATTTTTTGATTTTAGCATTCCTGCTTACAGCTACATTAATTCATTCGGTTACCGTAGCCGCGGAAACGAAAGGAAAATCAGATGTAAGAGTTGGCTATTTTTATGCCGATGATACTAAACCTAGTAAGGGTATCTCGAAACAGGCACGTTTACGATTTCGATACGGGTATACCACCACATTCAATAAAACAACTTCGCTCGATTATCGTATGGCCGCACGTTATTATGATGATGGCTCAAATGAACGAGGTACAGATTATACGAGCCATACGCCATACGCCGCCGATAGCATCCCCGCAGGTCAGGTCACGGTGGATAAATTCTCCGTAAATTACAAGCCATCAAAAGGCCTGCTTATCAAGATTGGTCGTTTTCAATCCAAAATCGAACTCGAAGGTGTTGCCAAAAAATCTCTGGATAGAAATGACAGCCCCAATACCGATATCAACTGGACGGACGGCATAGAGGTTTCTAATAAATTCGCAAATGATTTAAAATTACTCGCCGTCATTCAATACAATCACCCAGATGGTTCGAATGTATCTCGAAAGCCGCTTAGCTATGAGGATAAAGACGCACGTATCGGTCTTTTTTTGGCACTAAAAAATAGCAAACCCTCGGCACCCTTTGTTCAGCAAACAGTAGATTTCACCTATCTACCACAGTCATTGTGTATCGATGGAGTAGAAAAGAACGATAATCACGCCTGTAAAAACGCTAATCGAGAAAATTACATGGCCGCTGTGGGCCGCCTTGCAATGAAATGGCCTGTCATGGACAAATCATACTTCATGTTCGGTGGTGAAATCGGCTATGCACCCAATGTACAAAAAGATAGTAATGGCAATGATGCCGCTGATACTGCATGGATGTTGAGTTTTAGCGTGGTTGATTTCCTACCCAAGCAAAGCCTCGGATTCATTATCGCCAGCGCTGGCGCAGGATGGTTAATATCGCCTGATGTCGCCGCGGACAACGATATGTACGCAATACGGTATGCCTATAAAGTGAGTAAGACGCAGAAAATCGAATGGCGTTATCGTTATCGTTCTACCATTGATGGGGCGGACCGCACCCGTAAAGATGGCTATTTACGTTATACGCAGAAGTTCAAATTTTAAGACATTCTGCAATGATTCAACCTCAAGGTATACTAGTATATCTTGAGGCCTTGTCATCTAACTGAGTTTGATATCTTCAATAATATCTTCAATATTTTCCAGTCCGACGGCGATTCGTACGAGTCCATCAGAGATCCCTGCTTGTACACGTTCGTCCGTAGTCAACCTACCATGGGTAGTCGTTGCCGGATGCGTTATGGTCGTCTTGGTATCTCCAAGATTGGCTGTGATCGATAGCATTTTGGTATTATCTATTAATCTCCAGGCATTCTCCTGCCCTCCTGAGACATCAAATGATACGATCGCACCGAATCGACTTTGCTGTTTTTTCGCAAGCTCATGCCCTGGATGGTCGACTAACTCTGGATAATAAACTGTCTCTATTTGAGTCTGCTTAGTCAGCCAAAGGGCTAATTTTGAGGCATTATCACAATGTGCCTGCATTCTGAGAGGCAAGGTCTCCAGCCCTTTTAAAAATACCCAGGCATTAAATGGACTCATACATGCGCCACCAGAACGAACCACCGC
>JBGMRO010000793.1:0-1887 GCA_048061555.1 Thiohalomonadales bacterium
CTTCGGCCTATGAGCACGAGGTAGAAAAATTTTCACAATGTGGTGCCGATATTATTATTAATAAACCTATCCTCTTTCCCGAGTTGGAGGCTCAGTTAAGCAATCTTTTTCCAAAAGAAATATCGCTTGTTGAAATAGATGCGCTGTCTACTCGGGTATGTGCAAGGCCACAATTTTCAGATACTCATAAAATCCCGTCAGACATTCTAAATAACATTGAAGAGCTCGCAGATTTTGGACTAGTGACTGAATTGGAAGAAAAATTAGAGGGTTTGAGTGATCTTCATAAAGAGTTATCGCAATATCTATTATCGTTGTCCACGGCAATGAAGTTAGGTGAGGTTGCAGAAACAGCACGGAGAATTATTGAAAGTGGAAGATAAGCGTCAAAATTCTAAATTCCGTATTTTGATCGTGGATGATACCTTAGCCAATGTTGAGGTTCTATCCAAGACTTTACGTATTATGGGTTACAATATCGCCATGGCCAATTCAGGAAAAAAGGCCTTGTCTATTGTCGAACGAATTAAACCCGATCTTATTTTGTTAGATGTTATGATGCCTGAGATGAATGGTATCGAAACTTGTCAGAGGCTTAAGGCTAATGAAGCCACAAGACGTATTCCGATAATTTTTATTACTGCAAAGACGGATATAGCAGATATAAAACAAGGATTTCAGGTAGGTGCAGTCGATTATATCGCAAAACCCTTTAATGACGAAGAGGTTAGGGCGCGTGTTCAAACCCATCTTACGCTTAAAAAGTCACATGACGATTTAAAATTGTTGAATGCGCAAAAGGATGAATTTCTTGGCATGGCGGCCCATGACCTGCGGTTACCCCTATCCACAATAATTGGTTACACCGAGTTATTGCAAGAAGATTTATGCATAGAAACCAATGATAAACATTACGAAGTTTTATCCTTGATATTGAATGCATCAAAATCTATGAAATTGTTAATAAATGATCTATTGGATGTGTCCGCGATCGACAAAGGCTCGTTATCACTTGATATTAAACAAGGCGATTTGTCGTTGCTGATTCACGAAAGCCGTAAAAGGGCCATAATTACTGCGACCAAAAAAAATATTGATATTAGCGTAGATTGCAACGAATCGGTATATTGCAGGTATGATTCATTTCGGATAACGCAAGTCCTGGAAAACTTGATTTCAAATGCGATAAAATTTTCACCCAGTGATAGCCGCATTTGTTTGAGCTTACATCAATCCAATGAATATGCAGACATTACGGTTAGGGACGAAGGACCGGGACTGACTAACAATGATTTAGGTAACATGTTTCAAGACTACAATACATTGAGTGCGGCACCGACTGCAGGCGAGGCCAGCACTGGATTAGGACTCGCTATATGTAAACGTGTGGTTGATGCGCACGGGGGTAATATACTCGTCACGAATAATGAACTCGGTGGAGCTACATTTACACTACGCCTGCCGATGGCGGCATAATACATATTGCCGTACATGCTCAACGTGGTACACTTTAGCCATCTGTGGCCATCAGCGGAGTGATAGAATGAATTGGAATCATATCGGATTAGGCGTCGTTCTCTTTACGCTGTATATAGCCCAGGGTAATGCGAGTACGCAAAAGATTCAGGAAAATGTGACTCATACAGAGATGACCCAAAAACAAATGGAAACGATTATCACCGATATGGCAGAGATGTCACAAGGACGAGATGGTCTAGTAAAATTCAAGTATCATGGAATACCCATGGCCGTAATTTCCGATGTTAAGCATAATCGAATGCGTATCATTTCGCCAATAAAAACCTATACAGAGGTGTCGTCTAAACAAATTGATTCCATGATGGAAGCCAATTTCCACACCGCGCTTGACGCCCGTTATGCGGTCAG
>JBGMRO010000794.1:0-1881 GCA_048061555.1 Thiohalomonadales bacterium
ACGCCTCGATCTTGGCATCAAGATCAGCAATGGATTGTTCGAATTCGAGGTAATTCTGATTCATATTGCTCAGTCTTTTCTTAGTATTTACTTTATGATAATACAATAACTACATGAATTATAGTATATTTTTTAATCATTACCAGACCAGTTTAGTTCATACTATTATATATAGGCCGCCAGGACAAAAATGTGTCTTGCACACATCAAGCACGGGCTTAATTATCATAATTATATCATGGCTCAGGAAAAGCCATGCTGCTACCAGCAAAATAGTATTTTGATATCAGAAAAACAATTTATTTCAAACCTGATTGACATGCAGACATTCTAGTATCTGAATGGAAGCATCATGCTACTTTTTTTCTTCCGTGAATGTTTCGAGATTCATACCAGGCGGCGTTATCATTTGAGCAAAGGTCATTTTTTTGTAGCCAGGCGGGATCTCAAATAATTTTCGATCTTGTGGTTTCTGTTCAATATTAACTAACTCCAGAACTGTGCCATCAGGTTGCTCTACTTTAATGACGCGTTGCAATCTAGCATCAAAATAGTGCACCGTATCATCCAGTCCCTGCGCAGTACCACAATACCATTTGGTAACCTTTCTTCCTGCTACCTTGTCGACATGAGACATTTTTGATTTAGCGAAACCCAAACAGGGCTTATTTGAAAACATATTAACCGGGCCATCATTAATTGTAGTTCTATCTGCCTGTTGCTGAATCTCAGTAGTGCTAATGTATTTTCTTTGCTTTGGTAGCAGGACATAGTTATTGTCTATATTTGCAAGCGATATCATTTTCTGACCTCCAGGGCCACCAGTGGCAATACGCAAACCATGTTTGCTCATCCATACCTCGGATTTCTTGGACACACCCGGATTTGCTTTATTGCTCTCAATCATTTGAGCCTTAAATGAAGGCCCCTTAAACAACGAAGCAGATTTGTTTTCTGCGAAGCTTGCTTGTGTAGATAATAAAAATAAAAGACCTGCAAATATAAGAGTAAATAATTTTTTCATAATAAGTCCATTTTAATTTAAATTGAAAACAGCAGAAAATAATTAGAGTGCGGGATCTTTTAAGCTTGGAAAGTTTTTACTATTAAAGATAGTATTTGATTGCATGCGTACTGTGACATAGGACACAATAGGAAGTCTTGGTGGATCTCCAAGATAATAATTTATATTTTTTTTATCTGCTAGCATCATAATTCTGGCTATGATTTTATTTATAACAGGCACAATCATTTTATAGCCGTAAGTAACCTTTATTTTTAACAAGTTTGCGTCCTGTACATTGACTTTCGATGTCCCGCCTGTGGCCGTTGCTCGATAACGCAAATGGTCATTAGGTATAAACAAGGCCCCACCGTTTATCCGCATACCAAAATCTCTAAATGCCTCCTTTGTAGGGCTGAGAATCTGAATCTTGCCACCTGCACCAAAACTTTTTGTCGGGATAGTTGGCGCCCAAGCATCAGCCTTCGCCTTAGCGCGCGCCTTCATTATAGAAGTTACAGTAACTCCGCTTCCATAGAGAGGCAAAATGTTTCTTTCAAAGGCGCTTTTCATGGGGCCAATATTTGCACCTGCTACCGCACCCGCTCTGGCTGCCTCGAAGGTTGCATAGTTTATAATGGATTTGGCATGGTAAAACATGGCCATCTGGATTGCGCCCAGTACAAGCGGCGCCATGGCCAACATGACAACAAGTAACTCGGTAATCGATGCGCCCGCCTGTTTATGTGGCTTAAAACTCAATTTTTTTTGCGATTTACGATTCATGATCATTAGACTACCTGTCCATATTTTTATTGTTGGTCTGGCGTTTATTGATATTGTTTAACCTGATTAACATAACTCGCGCTTCTGATACA
>JBGMRO010000795.1:0-1875 GCA_048061555.1 Thiohalomonadales bacterium
TCATTGCTTAATCGTTCGCTGTAGAGCAGCTTCACGGTTGCATGGGCCTTGATTTTCTTGTACATCATGGGTTGTGTTGCAGAAGGTTCATCGGCTTCACTATGACCGTGACGACGGTAGCACACCATGTCGATAACCACATCATTGTGATATTTCATGCGGTAATCGAGTGCAATCTGGCTAACCAGCACCACCGATTCGGGGTCGTCACCATTGACATGAAAAATCGGTGCCTGCACCATGCGAGCAACTTCGGTACAATATACCGTGGATCTCGCATCCAATGGATTACTGGTGGTAAAACCTATTTGATTATTAATAATTATATGAACAGTACCACCGGTAGTATAACCTCGGGCCTCAGACATTTGCAGTGTCTCCATAACCACACCTTGCCCAGAAAAAGCCGCATCACCGTGGATAATAATCGGTATGACTTTGTCCCCGGTTGAATCACTGCGCTTATTTTGGCGCGCGCGTACCGAACCCTGCACAACGGGAGAAATAATTTCCAAATGAGAGGGATTAAAGGCTAAGGCTAAGTGTACGAGGCCACTCTTAGTCTTTATATCGGACGAAAATCCCTGGTGGTATTTTACATCTCCTGAGCCATTGCCATCGTGTTCTACCTGCCCTTCAAATTCTTTAAACAATTCACGTGGGGCTTTACCTAACATATTTGTGAGTACGTTTAAGCGACCACGGTGTGCCATCCCCAACACAATTTCATTGATACCAGATTGTCCTGCGCGCTCGACTAATTCATCCAACATGGGAATCAGACTCTCGCCACCTTCCAGTGAAAATCTTTTTTGGCCTACATATTTGGTATGCAGATACTTCTCAAAATCACTCGCGGCGATCACACGCTCTAGAATATTTAATTTTTTACTTTCTGGAAAATCTTGGTTTTGACGCGCCCCTTCCAAACGGTGTTGAATCCAGCGTTTTTCGTCGGTATCCGTAATATGCATATATTCGATACCGATTGAGCCACTATAAACCTCACGAAGGGTGGTAAATATATCGCGTAATTTTGCCTGGCGCGGCCCAAATAATGAGCCCGTATTAAAGACTGTGTCTAAGTCATCTTCTGCCAAATTGTGATAAGCTAATGCCAGCTCGGGCACATGTTCTTTGATGCGTAAATTTAACGGGTCAAAATTGGCATGTTGATGACCACGAAATCGGTAAGCATTGATCAATTGCAAGACACTCACTTGCTTGTTATTTGAGGTAGTGCTTGAGATCGACTTATTATTGACAGTGGAGATCTGATTCCCGCGAGTGTCGCGCCCGCGTCGAATAATTTCCTCTTGAATAATTTGATGATCAAACTCTGGAGAGGCGTCGACATCCTGGTTTTGCAGTTGCTGAAAAAAGGCTTGCCAATCGGCGCTCACCGAGTTGGTATTTTTCAGAAAATCGTTGTATAACTGCTCTACGAATTCGGCGTTATTACTATAGAGATAGCTGGTTTGAAGAAATTGTTTCATTGCCTGTTGAATAAAGTCTGCGCAAGGTGTAACACGTCCTGTGTAAATTCTTAGCCTATGTTAAACACCATTGCCTAAATTAATCATAGACTATCGCTAGCAAACCACACGTGAATAAAAGCAATTAGCGGTCAGCTACCTCAACACTTTATACAAATATCGCTTTTATTTGTATCGATAACAAGCACCTCTTAAATAGTTAGTGAACTTGGTTAATTTTACCACCAATAAATACAACCGAAGTAACTACTCACCCTTCGCCATATAATATCCAATTGTGAAGCATATTACTGAATTTGTAACTGCTCAGGCTGTTCCGGTAAAGCTTCAGATCAAGGCGAAAAATGTGAGTTTACACGGGTAAATGACCATTTTTTAA
>JBGMRO010000796.1:0-1865 GCA_048061555.1 Thiohalomonadales bacterium
CCTGGCATTGTTTTTGCTTTTAGCTGTTTTGCTAATAGCTATTTAATAACTCAAGTTTCGCAGTAAAAGAGTTTAACAATGCTGATCATTGGTGGATAAGCGAAGCGCATCCACCATATTGCTAAAACCCAAGTGTAATCGACACCTTGCGTTAATCATATAACCTGGCGAAATTTTTAAAACACAGTTGGCTGGGTTATTGATTGATCGTCTCTCTATGCAGTTTGGAGGAGTCAACTATGAAATATGTTGTCATGAGGACCTTGTTTTTGGTTCTCGCACTGAGTAATGCGCTCTTTTTTAATGCCGCCAATGCCGCCAATTGGTTAATGCTGCAAGGTGTGACCGAGTCGCCTTATCCGCTGCTTTGGGGTTTTTTACAACCCGCGTATATGAGGACTTCGGGCAGTACCTTACCAACCAGTACACCACCTAAAAACCCATGGCAGGGACAGCAGTCATTGGTGAATTCGATTCAACCCGATTTGTCTAGCTCGCAGGTATTTCAAATACAACGAGCTCGACTGGGTGTTCGGGGTGCGATACCTGATTCCGAAAAAATCAGTTATTTTGTATTGGCGGAGTTTGGTAATAATGGTATTACCCAGCCAGGTGGCGGCGCAGGTAAGGTGACGCTGACGGATGCCACCATAACCTTCTCACAGATTGAGGGCGCTCGATTTCGAATCGGACAAATGAAAGTGCCTATGAGTGAAGAGGTCTACCAAGGTATAGTCACTTTTAATTATGTCAATTTGACCAGTCTCGCCAATCAACAGATGGTCGAACGACCTTTTTGGACCGACGGAAATTCCCCTTGCGCGATCGAACCTGGTAATGGGCCGAATGCGCCAGCGGTGAGTAGTTCCTCCTATCAACGATTTTGTAATGGTGATTCACAAACACAGTTTCGAAGCACCGTTGTGGCAGTGCGAGATATTGGTATTCAAGTATTTGATTCGAAAAAAATAGATGGTTGGGAGCATAGCTATTCCTTGTTGCTTGGCCAAGGGGGCGCCAATAAAGACGATTGGAATGACAGCTTAGATACATCAATTTATTGGTCTAGTGAACGTATATTTGGCGGCCACAAGGCTTTTCGGAAGGGGTACAAAATATATGCCTGGCAGACCAAAGGTAAACGCACGATTTATGATTCTGCTGCGCTTTCCACAGGCGGTGCTTCTCTAGAATCCGCCGAGCGGGAATATAATCGCGAGTTACTCGGAACCGGGCTGACTTATTTTGATGGAAAGTTTCGTTTCTGGGCCGAGTATATAAAAGTCGATGGGATGATATTCAATGGTTCTAGTGGTGGCGCTGTGCCTGGCGCACTCAGTAATAATGGTAGTATGGTAGCACAATTTAGGACGGAGCCTGAAGGAAAGGGTGTCGGTGGTTATGTCGATTTTGGTTATCGAGTCACGCCCAAAGTAGAGCTAGATATTCGTTATGATGTTTACAATCGAATAACCAATTTAGATTCCAGCGCTGAGATACAGTTCGCGACCTGGACTATTGGAGCGCAATATTTTTTTACACAAACGACTAAAGCCATTATTAACTATGAGTTTCGCGATGCAGAGGCACCCGGTCAAAGCGCCTCAAGTACGACAAACCTTGTCCTAGGTGAAACCGACGATCGTTTATCGGCACAATTATTTTTGTTTTTTTAACTAGTTCTACTTAGTTACTTCTAATTTTATGAAATGAAAAAATGCAATTGTGTCGCTGTTCGAGGTATTGCATAGTTAATTTCGGTATCGGATTTACGTATAAGCGTTGTACAAGATCGCCGGCTATGGACTGAGTAACCCCAAATCCAGGCACGCGTGAATACATCCCTGACCGCTTACGCACATCCA
>JBGMRO010000797.1:0-1853 GCA_048061555.1 Thiohalomonadales bacterium
AAGAGCCCTACAAAAGGGCGGGAATATTAGCCGTTTTAAGGTGTGTGGTCAACCTCTGCAGGAGGAAAAGGTTGATAATTACGAACATGTAGGAGGGACGAGCTTTGCTTGTCGCGATTGTTTCAGGTTCGCACCAGATTTGATAATCTCGACCAGCGGAGCTGGTGACCCAGGCCAGCCTCTCGACCGGTTCCCGGTCCCACCTTCTCTCACCTTCTCCCTCTACGGAATTCCAGGTTGCATGCTTGTGAGAATTTCGTCAGCGCTAAGGTGTGTGTCTCTGTTTAGACGTCTCTGTATTATTCCTTTACTATCCAGGCTGATTCTTCCATAAAAATATGTAACAGAATCGAGCTGGCTAGGTAGAATTGAAATTCCGACAACAAAGGTGCCGATCAGATTTTTAGCTAAGTTCTCATAGTTACCCGAATAAATTGCATCTCTGACATTTCCTTCTTCATTTAACACAGCCAGATACATTCCCGAAACGAATTTCTGTCCAAATGCGTTAGCTTTAAGGGTCAGACCTCCAATACTTAAAGACAGGTCGCTTCGAGATATGTCAACACCGCTTTTTTTAGCGGAAAAACTTTGATTGAGTAGAGTAGGCGTGGTCTTTACTTCTTGCGACAATTGGCTACTAACTGATTTACTTGCCTCTTGTGAAAGGAGTGAAAAGCCAGCACCAATCCTCAGTTGTTCAGTTAGCCCAGCCGCTTCAAGCAGAGTGGGGGCCACATCAAAATGAGTGCCGGGAAGGTTTGACTCAGTACCAGGCGCGTTATCAAAAATCATAAAGGTCAGCCTGCGATTTTGCTGGTTGGCCTTAAGCTGATTCCAAAGCGTATTACGCAAGGCCAGGTGGTCTGAGAACAAGACAATGATGGTCTCATTCATATCGACAATACTCATTGTCTCGGCGATGAAATAACTAATTAATTGATCACTGCAATAAATTGCGTTGCTCATTGAATCCTGATTATTCAGGAGCTTCTTGCAGCTTTTTGAGCTAATGCCTTTGGGGTGGTGGGTGTCCAGAGTTAGTAAAGTGAGGAAATAGGGTTGCCCCCCCTTCTCGAGCGACTTCAACTCTTTCAGTACCATTTTAAAAAGACTGTCATCATAAAGGCCCCATCCAGATCGGTATTGCCTGTTCGGCAGCATAGGTGCCAATTCTTCGTCTCCAAATATGCGTTTATAGCCGTGCGTTTTAAGGAAGTTCCCTTTCCCCCCGAACCACAAAGGAGCGCCTCCCATATACACAGTTTCATAGCCTTGATCAGACAAAATATCTGCCAGGCATATTTCTTCCGGGTAGGGTCGCTCGACTGAAGCTATGGTGCTATTGGACGCGAGATGATTGCTGACTTTCACCGGAAAGCCGCACTGGCTCGCGACGATGCCCGCAGTTGTCCAACTGGTACCACGAACCTGGCGTAGATTGGTGAAACGGTGTGCATCTGCTGATAATTCCCTGATATTTGGCAGTAAATCACCAAAAATCTCTTTATCGAAATACAACTGTTCGAGTGATTCTGCGTAGATGAGAACAATATTTTTCTTAATCCGGTTTTTTTGTTCAATTGCTGCCTTAACCGGGGCAGTGGGTGTCTGTTTCGGAATAACGGGCACTTCATTGGCCGTTTCTGCTCTAGCAGTGTCTGGCATGGTTTCTTTTTTGATCAACTCAGGGAATTTAGCGCTGTCTGGGTATGGCCCGGATGATTCTGCTGTCAGGCTAATTTGATAGCTGATTAATGAATACATGGGGTAACTGCTGGCCAGTGCCAATGTCCAAAGAAGTAACGCCGATATGGCAGGTAGCAATTTTTGTGGATTTGTTCTGCGAACGA
>JBGMRO010000798.1:0-1852 GCA_048061555.1 Thiohalomonadales bacterium
GCACGAATTTTATTCGAGGCAGTGCTAACGACGTAAGGTTCTTTGTTTTGACATTGATTGATTAATTGTTTAGATTACAACAAGATGTCTACCAGCGAGACAATTACTTTCCAAGTAAATTTATCGATACTGCGCTGCCCACAACCGGTGACCGAGATATGAAAAAAATGTACCACGACAATTTAACAATTCTACGTTCTGTGTTTATAACGGTGATAAGCGTGTGTATCATAATTACCACAAGTTGTTCGTTAAGTGGTATAAAAGCCCTATCAACTTTTAAGTCGCCGATTTTTGTTTATAATAAATACCAAATCATGTCCGTTGGCGAAAAAAAGGTCAATATTGATCTTGTCTTCGATGCCACGAATCCAAATGATATTGCCATTGACTCTTTGTTCGTAAACTATGAGATATTTATAAAAGGAGAAAGCTTTCTCAAGGGGAAAGATGTGCGCATCAATTTACTCGCAAATGGCAAATCTATAGTTCGAATTCCAGTCGAAGTTTCTTACCAAAAAGCACTGAAAGCTACTCAAAATACGATCGCTGCTATCCTTAAAAAGGACAAAACACTTCCCGCTACCGCTAAGGTAAATATTTTCGGTGATCTTGTATCTGCCGGTCATTTGTCTCTAGGGGTGAATTATGAAAAAACCGTAGATTTGTCCATCCCTATACCACAGGATACGTCAGAAAAAATCAAGAATAAATTAGAGGAAAAACTTCGAAGGTTGTTTTGATATCGATATCGACGCTCGCAGCCCGGGGGGACTATAGCATTTCCCTGGCCCCGGGCTAGAACGACGTAAAAATTGTCTATTTAATTACAGGGCGAAGACGTATTTCGATTCTGCGATTCTGTTTACGACCTTCAACGGTATCGTTAGACGCGATAGGCTGGTTCTGGCCAAAGGATACTGCGAGTAGACGCTCCTTTTGAATGCCAGAGTCTTCTAAAATTTTCAATACTCGAGTCGCACGAGTAGCTGCTAAGTCCCAGTTAGTCGGGAAGGTCTTTGCAAGGCTTTCACCAATTTTAGCATTGTCGGTAAATCCTGCAACGACGGTTTGATATGGCACATCATTGAGCTTTTTGCCCAATTTCAATAACAATAACTCTCCTTCGTTACTCACCTTCGCAGAACCTGACGCAAACAAAATATCTGCGGTCATATTGACATTTACACCCGATTTCATTTGCTGGATAGTAACCTTATTGCTTTGAAGTTCACCCGCCAACTCCCCGACTAAACCAGCGTAAAATTCTTTTTCCGCGGCAGACTGTGCCTCAGTGGCTTCCAGTACCTCACTCTTGGCAGCTAATGCTTGCGTAGAATCTGCAGTTTGGTTTTGAGCATGTTTCAAGTTACCTTTCATACTCAAGGCCTTTTTCTTTAACTGCGAATTTTCTGCAACAACCTCATCATAAGAACCTTGTGAAACACAACCTCCCAATGTCAAACCGACAAGTACTGTCAAACCTATTGCTTTTAAAGAAAAAGAAGTGAGTCTGTTGCGATGATATAAATCCATAAGATGCTCTCCTAAGTAATGGTAGTGGTTGGACTAATAGTTTACGAAGATTTCTAATTCGCGTTTTTTAACAAATTAACTCACGGTAGGCAGTGAACAAAAAACATAGGTAAATTTTTTAATGCCCATATATTTCATTATGCCCATATCGTGTAAGTGGTATCGCAAAACAGTGTAAGCCAGCCCCTCAAAATAATCTTATTATTAGTGATAAAAACGTGCCTCAATTAAGCCCGCAAGACTACCACATTCATTCATGTATGTAAGCCAAAACCCATGAGATGGAGTTAAATCCAGCTTCTATTTTTTGGTATTC
>JBGMRO010000799.1:0-1844 GCA_048061555.1 Thiohalomonadales bacterium
GTTACATTGTTTTACAATTTATATGTATCTCTCACTATGTCTTGAGTATAGGCTGCATCTGTTCGTTGAATATTTATGCCTCCAGTATTAACAAAAACAAGAGCATCAGCAGCTAGACACACCATGGCATGACATAAACAGGAGAGATCGATGAAAAGACGGAGTTTTATTAAGACAATTTCTGCGCTCAGTGCGGGCCTGGGTGTCTCGACACTATCAGCGGGTTCGTTGATAAACGCAAAGAACAATACCTCAGCTAACCGTGATGATGAACTGTTTGACGTCGCGGTGATCGGTGCGGGTTTATCGGGATTAGTGACAGCACGCGAGTTGAAAATATCGGGCTACAAGGTAGTGATCATTGAGGCAAAGTCGAGAGTGGGTGGGCGCACGCACAATCAGCTTAGTCGCCAGGGTGTCATCGTCGATGGTGGTGGTCAGTGGATTGGCCCCACTCAAACGGAGATGATGGCATTAGCGAATGAATTGGGTGTTACGACATTCAAAACCTGGAATACGGGTGAATCGCTAACTTTAAGTGCGGGGCAAGTCTATCGAGAAAGTGATATCGAGCCCACACCGGCAGATATTGATGCCTACTTACAAGCGGTTGCCCTGATTGATGAAATGGCCTTCTTAATCCCGTTAGATGCACCTTGGATCGCTGATAATGCACAAGCGCTGGATGCACAATTATTAAGCCAATGGTTGTTGGAAAATGTGCCGTCAGACAGTATCAGGCAGGAAATAAACGGCGGTGTCGAGTCCATACTTTCCGCGCCGAGTTCACAGATTTCTTTATTATGGTTTTTATTTTATGTGCATTCTGGGGGTGGTTGGGAACGATTACAATCTATCGACAATGGTGCACAGGAAAGTCGATTTGTCGGCGGATCTCAGTTAATCAGTAATAAAATTGCTGCAGAAATGACCGAAAATATAATACTCGGTAGTCCCGTACAATACATCGAACAAGCGCATGCCCATGTCGAAATAAAACTACGCTTCGGTGAGGTCAAGGCGCGTAGAGTCATCGTGGCAATGATGCCCGCAGATGTTACACGCATCGAGTTTGAACCTCGCTTGCCGGTTATGCGCCAGGCATTAAATGATAATTGGGCGACGGCGTCCGGTGTAAAAGTACAGGTAGTCTATGCTACGCCGTTTTGGCGGGGGCAGGGCTTAAGTGGAATCGCGAATACCGATACCGCGGTAAGCTCCATTTTTGATAACTCGCCTGCGGATAGTTCCTACGGTGTCTTATTAGCATTTGTAGAAATAGATTATTTACCTGTCGATGCCATACAACGTCAAGCGGAAATAATCGCCGTATTCGAGACACTCTTTGGACAAGCAGCATCGAAACCGATCGACTATCTGGAGATGGATTGGAATAAAGAGCTTTACAATAGCGGCTGTGAGTCACCTCTGGCGCCCGGCGTATTAACGGCTTACGGCGCCGCGCTGCGTGAACCGGTTGGTTTGATACATTGGGCAGGCACCGAAACTTCGGTGCAGTGGAACGGCTATATGGAAGGTGCAGTACGTTCAGGCAAGCGCGCAGCACAAGAAGTGATGTCATTGCTATAGGGAATACGGTAGAAAGTAGATTCAACGGCATATACATTAGTTGCAAAGGCGATAGAAATAACACATAGCGTTACATTTTTAATTTGCTAGGCCGAACGAATCGAAATCTCTAACCCCGTGCAACCATGCTTCCTCATTGATGGCATAAGGTATCACCGTTAAGATATTTATCCACCAACAGATTGCCGTTAAACAACCTATACCACCGTTCGATGATGGTGTCTGTAAATGTCCTACTTATTTTCCTATTTTAT
>JBGMRO010000800.1:0-1823 GCA_048061555.1 Thiohalomonadales bacterium
ATCCCTCGTTTGCAAGTGGTTCCCAGCCCGCGAATGCGAGTTTGTATTGGCCAAATAAAAACGCCATGCGTGCATTTTTAAACTGCTTGGCCTTTTCGGCAGTTGTTAGAGCATCATCAGTGATATCATTATCAGGAAAGATATCTTCGCCATAGGCATTGGTTTCATTGCTGGGGCCCGGGCCAGAGAGAGGGGCGGCCTGAGAATTGGGTAATAGTAAAATCATTACGCACAGCAGACAGTAGCGAATTAAATAGAAAAATTTCATAAAATTCAACTATATGCTGTTAGTATTACACGCTGAATGTGACGAAAATACAACTTAACTACCTTATCTTTGGAATTGGAGAGTTACTCATCCACCAACCGACCATCATCCGACAAAGTCAGCACGCCCTCAACCCACATAAACTATGACAAAAAGACCGTCGTAGTGCCCTACAGATAGCTTAACCTTCTATTAGAGAAGTAGCTACTATAACAGCCTCAATTCTAGGCATAACAGGGTGAAAAATCGATCTCGATCGTCAAACATCGCTGCAGAAACGTATAACTCGGTGATTTTAGAAAAATTTCTGGCTAAAGTAGCTGTATCGGCCTTTATTTTAGGATATAAAATTTTTTGCCGGCGATATGTAAAGTCTCAATACACGAACAAATATCATCCCGATTAAGTGACCGAAAAATTACTCTAGATCCAGTAGTCATTGCGACAAGGCTCCAGTAATTAATTGTAATATATCGGATAATTTTTAGTCATAGCGATACGGGACGATGATTTATTGATGCAAGTCCCTTGTTTTTCTTGTTAGACTCTTGGTTCATACGAGATATAAGACTATACACATAGATGCCCAATGGAATTTAAGAGACTGATAATCTGTCGTGATTGTGATGCAGTGCAATCTGTCGCGCCATTACAATTAGGGCAAGTCGCACTATGTCGGTGTTGCGAAGCGCGATTATTTGCGAACCCCAAAGGTGGATTAGACTTACCGCTCGCTTTATCACTCTCCACATTAATTTTATTGATTATAGCCAATAGTTTTCCCTTTATAGGTTTAGATTACCAAGGAAATGTGCAAATCAGTACATTGTCAGGTACTTCATTGACATTCTTGAATAATAATCAAATTATTTTAGCCTTTGTCGTTTGGTTTTCTACAGTAATTACCCCGGCGATAGTCGTGACCGGATTATTGTATATTCTAATTGCCCTGCGTTTTAATTTGAATTTCCCCTATCTACGCACCTTATTACATACCATACATATTCTGCAGCCCTGGATTATGATGGATGTTTTTATGTTGGCCGTGCTAGTGGCCTTGGTAAAAATATCGAGTATGGCGGCGATTATCTATGGTGTAAGCCTATTTGCCTTCATTTTGCTCATTATTTTATTTGCGAGTGTGGCCGCGACGATTGAACCACAACTTTTGTGGGAACGCCTCGAAAGCAATTCTCGAAATAATTCTTGGAATAACTCTCGGAATAACTCTCGGAATAAATAATGACCGAAACATTTATTCAAGGTAAGGAATTGGGGATTGTGGGATGTACCACCTGTCGCCTAGTGGTACGCATTGACGCGGAAAACACATATTGTCCGCGTTGTAATACGCATCTACAGTTCAGGAAGACCGATAGTGTTATTAGAACCTGGGCATTATTAATTAGTGCCCTAGTGATGTATGTGCCCGCGAATACACAACCGGTCATGCGAACATCTTATCTCGGCGTAGAAAGCGCCGATACGATATTGGGGGGGGTGATATATTTTTTCCAACAGGGTGATTGGCCGCTCGCATTCATCGTCTTTATTG
>JBGMRO010000801.1:0-1809 GCA_048061555.1 Thiohalomonadales bacterium
AAAGGGATCTTAGATATATCCACATTCAACATAGTAATGATAACCATCTGTGGTTAATTGGCGCAATTCAGCGAATAGTACGTTATCCGTTTCTTGGAAATTGAAGCAGGATTTACCCTGTATTCGTTTGCTGAGTTCAGCCGATATGTTGGTCACTAAATCTGGATTCACATACATCGGCATTAGATGATAGCTGACATAATTTTTTCGAATCTCAACCGAGGCAAAAAATACGGGTTTTTGGTTTTTCATTAAATAATGTGTATTTATATAGATTTTGCCGGATATGTCCTCCCGGCAATCTAATTCCTCCGCGTAGGGAAGCAATAGCAATCTTAAGGTATCAAATATCGTGCCGAATTCGGTCGTTGTTTCTGTGCTTGTCATATTTTTTCCATGAAATTATACGCAGTGTTAATATAAAGCTAGTGGACAATCTAACGTACACATCCTGCAAAATTATTTCCGCTGACTAATAGTACGTGAATTATGGGTGGATTCACAGCAACAACATCGTGCGCATTGCTTAGCGTCGGGCAGGATGGGCCATGCTCAGTATCGCATTGACGACAATCTCAGGTTCGCTGTGCTGAATAAAATGCCCACTGTCGGGTGCGACAATCTGCTTTCCCTGCGGCGATAATAGAGACAATTGCTTTTGTAGTTTTTCTATGGTGGTAATATCTTCTTTGGAGGTAAATACGGAATATTTGTTACCCGCAGAGATTACGATTACCGGGATATTAGGAAAGGGGCCCGCGTGCTTAATCTGCAATACCGAAATATCAAAAGAACTAAATTCCGAGGCCTTGGTCGGATTTGATAGTGCGTATAAACGCTGCAGTAAGCTATTGATAGTACCGAGTACGGATCCATCATTTCGCATCAATACACCCTGGTCTGGATGGGCCGAGTCGACGAAAACCACACCCATCGTCTCTTTTGGATATAACCTGGCGAACAGGTTTGCGTATAGTCCGCCGAAGGAATGGCCTACGAGCAGGTAGGGTGGTGTCAGCTTTGTTTTTATCAGCAATTGCCGTAGTTCCTCAATAATTCGTTGCGCCGATTGTGCTTCGGCCACATGATCGCTATTACCATCACCAAATCGATTATAGGCCAATACGGTATTATGTTTTTCAATAAGCGGGTAGACTTTCTTCCACGTGTCCATTTCCTCAGGTCCACCACCATGCAGAAAAATAACGGTAGGTTGACCTTTTCCCGAAATTGAATATTCTAATTTTCCGTCATCAATTTCGATAAGTCGCTTATTGGCTATCGGTTCTACTTGATCGCAGCCGATGACAAGAAAAATAGTGGCAAGTACTACCGTGCTCAGAAATTTCACTGACTTCTCCGAATGGACGTGAGTAACTTTAGTCGTCAAACCCTTTTTTCTCGTTTTGTAGTTCAGTAATTTTTTGATAAATACTTTCGAGATCCTTTGATTTGACATTTTTGTAGGCATTTTTAAAGCTGTCAATCATTTCGGCGCCACCATAGTAGATAGAATAGGCAATTCTATCAATAATAGAGTTAGAGTCTTCTGAAAGTTTAATCTTGGCAATAATATCTAGGAACTCTTGCTGGTGTTCTAAGCCCCATTTTGTGAATTTATCAATAACGATAGATCCTGGTGCATCGCCTTGGTTTTTTTCTATCCACGTCGATAGTGCGGATTTTTGATCTGATACTGCGTGTTTATAGAGTAAGACCTCTGTTTCTATGCTTTTTTTGGTTTCTGCGTCTCCGTTTTGCCATACAATATAGACAACTCCGGCAAATCCCAATACTGAGAAAATACTG
>JBGMRO010000802.1:0-1805 GCA_048061555.1 Thiohalomonadales bacterium
CTCTTAATTCTGTTTTACTTATACTTGATATAAGTCATTATTATAGTGTATTTATTGTACCAATTCAAAATGTGGTAGATCGTAAAATGACTGATCTTTGATATCTTTGTCGCCATCCCAGTCGCCTCCATGCCTAAGTTTAATCCCCATGCTGTGAGCTATTCCAATTACATGGCCTGCAAAGAAATAAAATCGTTCTCTGTCATTCCAGTCAATCGGGTACGGTGCAACATCTACCGCGTTTGACGGTTGATAATTATGTTTACTGTCTGGATAGCGGACTTTGCTCATACCTTGCCGGAATAATTCGTCCTGCTCTTCTTCTGTTCGATAACCACACAAAACAGAACAGTCGAATATCTTAATGACTTCGTTAAATACTAACTGCAAATCTGGGTGAGCCTCTGCAAGTTTTCGCTTTGATTTTACTGAAAAATTTGGCATTAGTCTGCTATCCTTTCAATTGTTAACGAGCCTCGACCTTTAAATCCTTCAAGGGTTGCTCCAGATCCAGACGCAAACAAATCAAACATTAATGTCTCGCTAACAGCCATTCTTACAAACTCGTCAAAATTATAGTCGTGCACTACTAAAGTGTTAGATCCAACGGTGTAATCAGTTACAAGTACCAACCCTTGTATGTTATGATTCATTCTCACTTGAATTATATTGCCTGCTGCTGGATCTGTTACTCTCCCCCACCCAGAAAATCTATACAGCCCTGCTATTGATGCAGTATAAAGACCTGTTGCAAGATCGTAATCACTTTGAGGGTTTTCAAAAGCTGCGTCATACCTAAATACAAGCTGTGTCGTACTTAAGCTTAAACTTCCCACATTAAGATGAACATTAGCTCCGATAAACGCCGTTGGTGGTGATACTGATTTTTCATTAAGTAGTATTAAATTAGTTCCGTCAAAGCGAGTTTCGGCGATCATTCCTTGGATTAAATTTCCAATTAATAAGTCGCTGCCGTCAATTCTTTTGAGAGGTGTTTGAGCTAAAGTATCGTATGTTAACGTGGTTCCTGTCGCTACTGTATTTGTTGTGTGGACTTGAAATCTGTAAACAGTGTCTACCTGATAACTTCCGGCTCCAACATTTACTAAATAATCAACGCCTGTTCCTGTTGATAGTGGGTATTTATCTTTTTGCGGATCGCCTAAAACATCCTGTGAGTAATATGCTTGATTTAACTGGCTATCCAGTATTTTTAAAGAGTAGTTTCCATCAACCAAAACTTCGGCAGTCGAACCTTGATACATAATCATACCGCCGCTACCGGTGGTTAGAGGCTGTGCGGCTGGTAAAATAGTAACATCGGAATTTCCAGCTTGTCGTAAATAAACCACAGACCTATTCGCTTCGACTTCTGGATCTAATCCTACTTTCCCAATATAAACAGAGCCATTGTATATTGGTCTGCCCTGTTTAGGGTCTGGAAAATACGGGACGTTTAATTTTATAGTTCCTAAAGCCATTATTTCACCTTTTGATTTTGATTTATGGTGTTATTTTTTTCTGTTAGCCATTCTACAAATCCGATTGAAGCGATCCTTGTTTTTTGTTTCGGAGTTAACGTGTTTAACCACCGCTTATAAATCGGAGCTTTTTCAATGGACGAGCTTTTACCTTTTACGGCATCATCGATTGTTTTTCTAAATGACTGAGAAGTTAGTAAGTCATCGGCTGCTTTTGTTGCTTTATCAGCTTTATTTAATACCATGTCTACAGCATTCTTAGCCATATTTGCGCCAGGTACAATCTTAACGCCTGAGTATATTTTAGACAGCAAGCCACCATTA
>JBGMRO010000803.1:0-1787 GCA_048061555.1 Thiohalomonadales bacterium
GAGTGATTAAAAGAGAGTACGGTCCAGCCATCGGGTCCCACTTAGGCAAGCCTATCTATGAAACCATTGTGCAATATGACGCTAAGTACATATTTGACCGTTTGGCGGAATGTGACCGTGATGGTTGTCCATTGGATCAATTAAATAAAAACGAGATGTTGTTCAATCGCGGCCTAATATACAAACTAGACCCACTATAATTGGTTAGAAGCTCTTAGTTCGCGTCTTGGTGCGGAGGTAGAGATTCTTATCCTGGTGATTAGAAGCTCTTGTTCTGCACCCTGAGCAGAATTCCTTGCCTGCGGGCGAGTATATTCGAATGCGGGCGCTATCTGATAGCGCAGAAGCAAAACATTATTTTTCGTAAGTCCCCATATTTGCCTATCAATCTAGCAGAGAATGCTACTTGTCATGCGTAGAATTGCGTGACCGTAGAGCGCTCCCATAAAAATTAATAAATTCTAATGTTCTTATATAATAGATGTAGAGAAAACAATTCCTGCTAGACTCATTTCGATCAAAAACATGCCATTATTGCCGAATCTGTGCAAAAATTGTCCAGAGTATGATTTACTTACCTAGACAACGGTAGTAACGTAAGCAGATAGGGGGATGTAGTCTGTTACCAGTGGCAACGTTTTATACAAAAAAACAATACAATACATTAATATACCAGTGAACCCATGAATAGGGGACTAGTTAGGATGTAATGCCCTGCTCTAACTTCATATAATTTAGCCTTGTTGATGTACGCCTGCCAGTCTTTCATCCCGGATTGAGTATTATACTGTGTCGAATTTCGTCAAGACGCAGTTTTCTAGCGGCTAATTGGGTGACTAGGTTATTAAATACATTAGCAAAAACGTTAGTAAAAACGTTAGTAAAAACCGGAAAGGGGTTACAAGTAGTATGTATCGAACATTACGTTTCAGTTTTATGGGTATCGTCCTATCGCTGTTTGTCGTGGCGCCTTCGAATGCCGCCTCAAGTAAAGACTTGAATCTACGGTTACAGAAGTTAGAGCAAGAAAACAAAAAAATAAAAGCACAACATAAAGCCTTTAAGAAAGAAATAATGGCGGTATTAGAAGACAAAGGCATCGCCGAAGATATTGCCTTAGATATAGAGACACAAATGACCACGGCCATGAAAATCTCCGGTTATGCCGACGTAGAGTATATTAAGACCTCGAAAGAAAATGATAAACCCGGATTTAGGCTGCACCACTTTTCGCTATTTTTCACTAAGAAAATCAACGATAAATGGAGTTTATTTTCTGAAATCGAGTATGAAGATGGACCTGTATTCGAGGGGGATAATACCAATGTCCCTGTGGTCACACCGGGACCGGGTGGAGGTGAATCTACGGCGACCCAATTAAAGGCCTCCTCGGGTAAAATTTTCCTTGAGGCCATGAATGTGGACTACCACATGCTACCGCAAATGAATTTTCGGTTAGGTCGCTATTTTACGCCAGCAGGGATTTGGTCTATCGATCACTACCCGCCCTTTGTGCCCACCCAGGAAAGACCCATGCACATCCGTAATATATTTCCACAGCTAGTCGACGGACTCATGACCTATGGCCGTATTCCGATGGGCAGTACCTACTTCAAATATGATCTGTATTACGGCAACGGAGAGGTCAGTACCGGCAACGGAGACGGAGATACACATAAATCGTCTGGCATACGGTTGGCGTTGGAGATCCCCGTATTGACTAAATTCGAATTGGGTGTCTCAGGTTACGAAGATACCGTGAAGAACGACGAAGAAAAGATCTCGAC
>JBGMRO010000804.1:0-1786 GCA_048061555.1 Thiohalomonadales bacterium
AACGCGATAAATAAAAATAATCTTTGATTTTCCATTAGTTACTTCAAATATTAGGTTACTTCAAATATTAGGTTACTTCAAATTGGCTTATTTAAAAATAAGGTGTCGCAAATATCGTCACTTCATTTGAATTACCGAAAAATAGTAATTTCAATATAATTATGTGCCTACTGCTTCCACCCTCTGTAGTCACATAATTACCTTAAATATAACTTACTCTTTATGTGTACATCTTTCAGGCACCATATCGACTCCACCTTCATGCCAAGGGTGACACCTTAGTAAACGTTTAATCGACATGTACCCACCTCGGAGAAACCCGAATCGTTGTATAGCCATGAGCGCATAGCTGGAGCACGTTGGGTAATAGCGACAATGGCTACCTAGCATAGGACTAATTAGGTATCGATAAGCTTTGATCAGAAAAACGGCTATCTGTTGCATTGATCGATTAACTTTTTCCAGTGTCGTTGCAAACTTGCAAATATTTGATGATTAGTCGCTTGTGATGCAGCGGGATTTGCCATGACTACAATATCAAGACCGAGTTGCTTAACGATCATTTGCTGCTGATGGTGACGAAAGCTCTCTCTTACCAACCGCTTTATCCGTTGTCTGCCAACCGATGTTTTAATTTTTTTTTTCGCGATTGCTAAGCCTAGTCTAGAAAATGTTCTATTATTTACGGTGGTCAATATACATAGATATTTATCCGCGCTGCGACACCGAGTCTTCCTAAACACCGTTTGAAAATCCGCGCCGATGAGTAATCGCCTCGCCCGAGGAAATGCACAATCAATCATTGGATTTTTCGGTCGAACAAAAGCATGGCATTCCAGCCATCAAAACCCGAACCAAGACAAGGTCTCCCCTGAGCTTAGTGTGGCGCCCTATTACCCAGTCAAACCGCATAATGCTTCTCTAAACCCGTCTTAACGGGTCACCGCAGTTACGAGGGATGTCCGTAAAGTCAATAACTTGCATCAGAAACGGACTTCATACCACCCTAGACTCATGCCGTCAGCAGTTTACGGCCTTTGGCCCTTCTTGCATTGACAATTTTGCGACCAGCTTTGGTGCTCATTCTGGCGCGGAATCCGTGATTACGCTTACGTTTGATGTTACTTGGTTGAAATGTTCTTTTCATGATATCTCTCGTGCATCTTGTGCAATTACGTTGGGAATTCTATTAAAAGCGGCGTAGAATACTGCGAAGACTGGCCCGCAGTCAAGATAAATCAATATTAAAAATATATCAAAAATAGTTGCGAGAAGTATAGCTAACTCCCAAATTCGGGTATAAACTTTTCGGTTCTGCCGCTAACGTCGAATTTGAAACTTCAGCTAGCCGCCTTCAGATCTAAACCCCAAAAACAACCCAGGGGCATAAGAATAAAGTGAAGGCTTGGCTTTTTGTGGTGGCGTCTGTAAATATTTCTGTTTACCGAGACAGACAAAAGTGAGTGGCTTTTTACTATCTTGGGCGGTCAGATTTAGATAAGTAATTATGGCCAGTTCGATTTCTACTCTTGATGATATCGGCGACATGCACAAATTTTAAAAAATAGTGCCCGTCTTCGCAGTACGCTACCATTATCAAATTTATGGGGAAATCCTGCAGGCTTAGACATGGTGATTAGCGTCCATCGTGCAAAAACCGTATCAACCTAAAAACGCAAAAATTAATACCTTAAAACAGGCAATGCGAAGGCAGTATGATGAAGTCTGTATATAATGAATGACCAACAGGGGAAACGAGTGGGGACGTGGGAGAAGTGCTTAAGTC
>JBGMRO010000805.1:0-1776 GCA_048061555.1 Thiohalomonadales bacterium
GCCACCTTTATTTGGGGAACTCGAAGAGCGCAGTGTAAAACCTGTTACCACTAGTGGCTAGGTGATAGCCTTGAGGTTGGCTTTGGATAAAAAAGGGTTCTGGCCTGAGCAGCTACAAATGTAGCTAATTTTACACTGAATGGGGTGAGTAGTTACTTTATTATTATCAATGGATTACAAAGTTTAGCTCAGATAGATTCGCGATGCTTATCCACCGGTATATGGCAGCAATGTCTAATTTAGCGCCATTCAGGGCTGGCTGCTTATTCTCGCTAGTCATCATTGACGGTCACTAACGGACAGGCACAAATTAGTGGTTAGGGCGAGCAAATAGCGTAAACTCTCAAGATATCTTAATTCGCACAACATTCATAACTTCGAACTCTAATCCGGCGACGGTTTCCGAGCTAGGGTAATAAGTGAGATTGACCTGTTGTCCTTTGATGTTTTTATATTTTTTATTGCGTTTGTACTTAAAAGGGACATCACAACCATCAATCATTACCGTGTTTTGCACTTGGTCTTCGACGTTTCTTTGCACATGTGAGGTAACCTTCGCCATTTCAGTATGGACTAAATTTTCGTGTTTCTTGAGTAATTTTTCGGGGTTAGACTTCATGATTAAGCTCGCTGCGATATTTCTTAGTTCTAGATTAAAGGTTTTTTATTCAAAGAGTAGCTTGCTAGTATTAGCGAAAGCTTTACATTCGATCTTACGACTGTTCAGGATACGCTAATTTTATTGCGTTTTCTATGCGAACCACAATAATTTTTCACTTTTGAATTCTTGAAAAATGCACTTAGCAAAATAGTCAAGAAATTAAACTTATTGGCTAGTCACATATTTTAATATTTCTACAACCTTATCGGTGGATGTCGCCCAGGCAAGTGCTGCGGCGTCGACCTCCTTTAATGCATGAATAATATCTTCTCCATGCAAACTTATATAAGGTATCGCTCGTGCCGCACAATATCCGGCATCAAAGGCTGCATTCCATTGCTTATATTTGTCACCAAAACGAATGATCACCAAGTCGGCCTTGTTGATTAGATTTTTCGTGCGGATCGCATTGATCTTGGAAGACTTGTGGTCACGCCAAAATGGCTCGGTTTCCGGGCCGAGGGGGTCTCCCGCGGCGTCGCTAGCCTCGTGATCAGTGACTGCAGACGTGAACTGTATATCAAGTTGGAGCTTCGCTGAATCTTGTTTAATTTTGTCGCGCCAATCTGTATGGATCTCTCCGGAAAGATACACCGTAAAACTCATTTTCTCTACCCCCTATGGTTTGAAGTGTCTGATAATAGGGTAATTTTATTCCATACCGCACAAAAAACCAACTACGCAGAAAGAATTAGGGTGATAAGATGTAATTTGTCATATGTTATTAAGGTCAGGCGAAATCTATGCAACAAATTCTCGTATATTCCGATTCACTCTCTTGGGGCATCATACCCAATACGCGTAATCGACTAAAATTTGACGAACGTTGGCCGGGTGTGATGGAAAATGAATTCAATAAATCGCCCGGTAGAATTCGGGTGATCGAAAATTGCCTTAATGGCCGACGAACAGTCTGGGATGATCCTTTTAAACCGGGACGAAATGGATTAGACGGTTTGGCACAATGTATTGAGATGAGCTCGCCTTTAATGCTGATTGTCCTGATGTTGGGAAGTAATGACTTCCAGTCGATGCATTCATACAACGCTTGGCACTCGGCACAAGGAATAGGTGCGCTAGTGAGTTGTATTCGACATGCGCCGGTAGAACCGAGC
>JBGMRO010000806.1:0-1772 GCA_048061555.1 Thiohalomonadales bacterium
GAGGAACGAGATTCGGAACGAAGTTAAAGGATGCGGCACTACGTTAACAAATAGCGTTAACAAACCTCACCAGAATCTCTGATCAAATCACCGCTGTTACATCAGCAAAGCAATACCACAAAATAACCTAACGAAGTGATAAGTGGTTAGATTACGACCATCCCATTCTGCCTATAGGTCTTTGCATATGACTTGATTGATCGTGAAATTTTCTGTGCTATACTGTAGAGTTGGTTAAAATACAATATAAGTGTGTAATTTATATGCAAGGACAGCCTCTCAAACCAGAAGTAAAACAAGTTATCGTAGCACTCAAAAACTATTTTGATCGCAATAAATCGACTTTCTCGGTTAGAGATGCGAGCACACGAATGGTGGCGGATGCTCTAAATATTAGCTTAGCTACAGTTGATCGAGTTATGGCTAATTATAGAAAAGATCCAAATAGTATTAATGCTTCTTCACTTGCAAGAGGAAGACCGACCTATTCAATCGATACTTCTCATGAGGAAGCTATTCGTTCTTATGTACGTAAAGCTAATATAGATGGTAGTCATATTACATTAGAAATGATTCGAGATTTTCTTGGCGAAAAATCACCTAACGATTCCTTTCATATATCGACACTCGCTAGAACACTGGATCGCTGGGGGTATGAATTTGGAAAAGGAACAAGGACTCAGCATCTTAAAGAGAAAGATTATGTTGTTGTCGCGAGACAAGCTTATTTGAGAAAAATGCGCAGCAATAGAGAACCTGGTTCAAAGAATTCGATAATTCGATCAGAAATTTATTTAGATGAATCTTATATCAACAAAAACCATAGCAACGATTTTATTTGGTATTCTAGCGAAGATGGCCCTTGGGTTCAAAAGCCTACTGGTAAAGGCGAACGCCTAATTATTATGAATGCAATTAGCCAACATGGATGGGTGCCGAACGCTAAGTTAGTGTTTAAAAGTACAAGGAAAACAGGTGATTATCACGGACAGATGAATGCCGAAATATTTCAGAAATGGTTTGTCGAGAAATTACTACCAAATATTCCTAAAAACTCACTAATTGTGATGGACAATGCTTCTTATCACAATACGCTTTCTTCAAGTTCCGCTCCCACACCAGCCAGTTCAAAAATGAAAATAAGAAATTGGCTCGAGGCAAATAAAATTCCATGCAAAGAGGATTGCTTGAAAGTTGAATTGGTTGAGATTTTGAAAAAGATAGGGCCGAGCCCTCAATATGAAGTTGATGAAATAGCACATAGTGAAGGACATGAAATTGTGCGGACACCGCCTTATCACCCTGAACTCCAGCCAATAGAGATTTGTTGGGGTGTGGTAAAAAATGAAATTGCACGCAATTGTGATTTTACAATGGAAAATATGCTCAACCAATTAGACGCTGCTTTTAAAAAAGTAACTGATAAGACTTGTCTTGGAATTATTAAGAAAGTTCGAAAAATTGAAGAAAAATTTTGGGAGGAGGATGCCTTGATGGACGAAAAGATGTAGCTAAAACTGCCTGGAGAAGGTTATTTATCGTACAATAAAATCACTCAATTCATTTGCTAAGACCTATAGGCACCCTTGCGGCAGGTGAGAGCCGTATCATTACCATCAATGCGCTCGTTAGTGCAAACTTTCTCAGTGGCAACCTGATTGTAGCACCGTTCTTGATTACAGCAGAAAGTCAACTCGATACTGTCAATTTAATCGATGTTGTAGCTATAGGGCCATAATCCAGATGTTTCGTAAAAGCGCTTAAATTGAGAA
>JBGMRO010000807.1:0-1772 GCA_048061555.1 Thiohalomonadales bacterium
AGTATTTGTGTAGAGAGGAACCGCACTACCGGTATAGCCGGTACCACCACCGCGAGGGATAATTTTAAGCTGGAGGTCAATACATGTTTGTATCACGTTCAATGTTTGTTTTTCGTTATCCGGGGTAATGACAACAAATGGGTATTCGACACGCCAGTCTGATGCGTCAGTTACATGGCTAACTCGAGCATAACCGTTAAAATGGATATTATCCTTACGTGTCACTTTTGCAAATAAGCGGAAACACTGTTTACGTAAAAGTGAATCGTCTAATAGTTGCTGCTCGAAAGAATTAATCGCCTTTTGGGCCTTATCGACCAATTTAATGGCCAGATTGTTATCTTCAGCACGTTGTAATATTTGGGCTAAACGATGATTTAAGGCATGGACTAGCGATTCGCGACGTTGGCGGTTTTCAATAAGATCGTCTTGAATATAGGGGTTTCGAGATACAACCCACATATCACCCAATACTTCAAATAGCATTCGTGCGGAACGGCCGGTTTTACGCGTTCCCCGGAGTTCATTTATTACTTCCCACATTTCTTCGCCGAGAAATCGAATAACGATTTCTCGATCTGAAAATGATGTATAGTTGTATGGAATTTCTCTAAGACGGTTGTTAGTCTGTGCTGTCATTAATCAATAGACCTTGTCAGTTTAAATTGCATCAATATTATACACTAACTTTCATCCTAAACAGGGAAGTTCAAAAAACGGTTGTAAGTACCGATTTATTGAGGTTGTCAATGTAATGTTGGTACCTGCGTAAAAAAGTTATAATTCAGCGCTATGCTATAGTGATAGTCGCAATAGACTCATTTTATGAATGGGTTAAGTGAAACTGAATATTGATTGGATTTATTCTGGGGAAAACCTGTCTAAGCCTCAAAAGCCAGAATTAACCTGGATCGGTCTGCACACGTGGCAAACTAAATTTATTGTCGGTTTGACGTTGTGACGTATTTATTCGAGTACACTAGTGAGCCAATTAATTGGTTTTAGCCAGGTAGGGTGCATTTTATGCACCGCGACGCGGTGGCTGAAACAGCAATTTAAAGTAACAAAGTAGAACTAGTGAGCCAGTTAATTGGTTTTAGGTAAATTAATTTAGAATTAGGGCGGGATTGGAGAGCTTATGTCGGGCAAGCGTATCAAGTTAAGACAAATTGTTGCTTTTGTATTGCTTAGTATCTGTCTACCTTTGTTGGCGGCAACCGTCGAAGACGGAGAAAAGCTACTTGATCAAGGGGAATATGCAAAAGCAGCCGAAATCTGGTGGAATCTAGCCGAAAATGGAGACAAACGCGCGCAAAATTTGTTCGGTGAGTTGTATCGAAAGGGGCGCGGGGTAGCAAGAAACTACAAACAGGCGAAGAAATGGTTTAATAAAAGTGCCCGGCAGGGATATGCTCCCGGCCAATATAATTTGGCTCGCCTATACCGAGTGGGAAAGGGCACCAAGAAAGATCCAAAAGCCGCCGCCAAATGGTTTACAAAAGCCGCTGAACAAGGGCACATCAAGGCACAATACAATATAGGCGTCATGCTGGAAAATGGATGGGGGGTAGATGAAGATATCGATGAAGCCGCCAGTTGGTATCAAAAGGCCGCTGATGCCGGGGATAAAAAGGCGGCCAAAAAACTAAGAAATTTGGGCCAGGTACGATTAGCCAGCGCGGCGAAAAACGCCAACATTTCATCAAAAGAAGAGCTTCGATTTAAATCCAGAGATGGCAATGTTAACGCAGTTCAGCTTTTGTTGGACCAGG
>JBGMRO010000808.1:0-1768 GCA_048061555.1 Thiohalomonadales bacterium
AATAGTTTACCGCCGCCCGAGTCGGCGCGGCGATGGTTAACGGTTGCTGATCTCCGAGAATCCGTTTTGCAGGCACGCTACCGAAACCCGAAACCACAAAGTCGGCGCCGTTTTGGTTCAGAAAACGCGCCTTGGCCGCGCCTAAGTCTAACACCGGGTAATAATCAGAGTTGGCAATAATATCGTAAGAAAAAAATAGTGGATCTAGGTTTTTTTTATTTCCAACAAAACGCAATTGTATATCAGTCATATTGCGCACAAATACCTTGCTCAAATCGTTACGTATATTTTCGATTTGAAAAATGCCAGGCTTGGGCGCGTGTAGTTCGGCATTGCTAGCGATAATAATGATATCGGCGTCGGTAGAGGCGTAGATCGAGTAGTGTTTGAAATTTTGTGACAAGGCCTTGATCACGGAGGCGACGAGTTCAATATTGAGTTCGTATAACTGCAGCCATTGTACTAAGAGGCCATCTTCAGTGAGATACTGTGGTAGGAAGCGATAGAATTCATGTGAAAATAAATTAGCCGTGCCACTGACCCAGGGGTTAGAGGGTTCTGAGATAATAATGTCATAGCGGTTATTGTGGGTCGAAAAATAGGTCTTGGCATCATCGATATGGATCTCGCTACGGGGATCGTTGTAAGTCAGTTCTACCAAGCTACCGAAGCCTCTTGCGGCGGTGACCATCGCGGGTTCAATCTCTATGGTATCGACGTGTTTTATATTAGGGTTACGCAACAGCGTGTGGGTCGTTAGCCCTGAACCCATACCAATGACCGCAACGTTTTGGCTATCGAGTTTCATCGCCATGGGAATGGCCGCAGCGAGTACCATGGTGGGTTCGTCACCACCGATGCGCGCATTGGGGTGAGTTTGTAAATTGGCGTCTACCTTACCGTTGGTTATGATGCGCACGTAACCACCCGGTATTTGTTGTTGTAGGTCGACGGTCGCGACTTTACCGTCCTGGTGATATAAAATTTTAGTATTCGTCTCGTTAAATAGTGTTCCCTTGCGGTAGACGCCGGAAGACATCTTATAGATGTCGAGTTCAACAAATACTTGGATGATCAACAAACTGCCGATCGCTATCGAGCCAAAGGCCAGTATCTGTCGCTGGCTGCGCTGTGGGTCTAAGAAAGCGATCAATACCACCGCCAGTGCAATATCAATAAATGCACCTGTCGTCAGTAAACCCTTTATGCCTAGCAGTGGCATACCAATATGCACCGCGAAGAACACACCAAAAATTGCTCCCAGCGTATTGGCCGCATAGATCGCCCCAATCGATTGTTCTCCGAAGTTGCGTTGCAATAGCGCATAGGTGAGCAAGGGTAAGGTCATGCCGGCAAAAAAAGTGGCCGGCAACATGATCGCCATGGCAATAAAATGACTGGACAAGTTAAATAGCAAAAACCCAAATTCTGTCTTGGCGATGCTCACAGCTGCCCATTGCATAAAACTAAAGGTGATGTCGTAAAAGGGTAGCGTGGCCAAGGCCAATAGTCCCATGGCTAATTGAATGATGGCGAGTGACTTTATTAAATTGCTCAATCGATGGATGTTGTGGCGAATCCATAAGCCGCCCAAGGCCAGCCCTAATATAAATGCGCTAAGCATAAGTTCAAATGAATGCGTGGAGCTGCCTAATACCAGGCTCAGCATGCGTATCCATACAATTTCATAAATGAAGGAAGCCGCGCCGGTCAACGCCGCTACTGCCACCAGGCCGAAAAAAATCGAATTTCTAGCGATCGCGGGGCT
>JBGMRO010000809.1:0-1755 GCA_048061555.1 Thiohalomonadales bacterium
TCCTGAAACCATAAGATTTTCTCACGGTGAGTTTTACTTTGGTATTTAGACCTTCGACAACACCCGATGAAAACATTTTTTTTGCTCTAAACCAATTCAGAATAAGGTCCTTGTGTCTTCGTATTGTCTTAGCCTCTTTTTTGAGTGGCTCGATACGTGAGCGCATAACACGTGTTGTCCATTGATCCAAAAATTTACCTGCCCATACCGGGGAAACATAATTCCAGAACTGTTGGAAGTCTTCTTTCAACAGATAGGCACGCATACTCTTCAAATTGTATTTCAATAGATCACTGAGCTTTGCCTCTTGTTTCGACGTTAAATTCTCAGGTCGTTTTAATAATAGCCAACGTGATTTCGTTAAGACCGGTTCGTAACCATCGCTCTTCATGTTGCGATGTTCCTCAGCTCTCACTTGATCAAGCGCCTTGTTTAGGCGTGCTACTATGTGAAAACGATCTAGAATATGAAGTGCATGGCCGGCCTTCTGCTTGATCACTTTCAAGTAGGGTTTCCACATATCGGAGCAGACAAATTCAAGTTTAGCCGTGCGGTCATTTCCCAAAAAATCAAAAAAATTAGTGAATGTCGCTTCGGTTCGTTCTTTTCCAATCCACAACAGACGTGTACAATCACTGTTGATCTGATAGACCAACGTCAAATATTTATGGCCCTTGTGCCATTGAATTTCATCTACGCCAATAGCCGTAATACCCTCTAAGTCTCGTTTAGATAAACCCCAGGTAACCACATAGTCGACCGACTTGAATACTTTTTCCCAACTGGTTTTGAAACTGGTAGCAACTTCTTTCCAAGACATTTTTTTTGCCCAACGAGCTAAATACTGCATATAGGCCTTTGTTAACTGATTTTTACCGTCAGACCAGGGTAGTTGTTCCGCAACAATGCCGCAGTGGCTACAGTTTACCCGTCTTCTTGCGTACAATAAGAATAGACTAAAACCCCAGAATGGAATAAATTCAAACCGTCTGAGGGGTAAACGGTCGTAACCGGGTGACTGAGTGCCGCATTGAGAACAATAAGGCTTCGAGTTTTTTCGAGGTACGACCAGTACCTCAATTTGATTATCGGTGGAAGCTGAAAAGCTCGCCTTTTTGTAAACGTAGCCCTTGTGGTTGTAGCATTTGTTTAATATTGTAATTAATTCCATCGTCAGATATAAACCGCCAGTGAAAACGCCTGCCAATCTATCTCAAAACCCATTGCAACGTCTAGAGTTGGTGTGTAATGATATCGATGAATGGCCGAAAAGTTGGGCAGGCGACGATAATGACGTCATGGTTGGTAACGTATTGTTAAGTGAATTTAAGCTTTACCTACTGCATTTAATTGCCAAGGGTCGAGCAGAGGCCACTATGAAAAAACATGCCGATTATCTTTGGGCGTTGGGTGGTGAGATCATTCGAGATACGAACGAATATGGTGTGGATGAAAGTCTGTCAAGCAAGAACTTAGTGCTAAAATATATCGACGACAGCGGTGGACCTTATTGGCGACATGCCGACTCTGAATCTGACTTAAGCCAATACGATGCCACCTGTCGTCAGTTGTATAAGTTTTTAATCAACAATCATACAAGATAAATGATAGCCGTTTGCTTTCAGAACATCGGTTATTCTTAAAACAAGGATTCTTGGTTAAAATTAGTATTTTTTACCCACGAATTCCGCTGAAGAGCCAAATTTTTAATGGGATGAATTAATATTTAATATATGATGTCAATCTACTCTCAAA
>JBGMRO010000810.1:0-1747 GCA_048061555.1 Thiohalomonadales bacterium
TTTGGCTAATGATTGCCACCCGCTTAGGCTGGCCGGTCTCTACTACCCATACCATAGTCGGTGCCATTGTCGGATTTGGCATGGTCGGCATTGGTGTTGAGGCCGTGCAGTGGGGAAAAGTCGGTTACATCGTAATGAGTTGGCTTATCTCGCCGGCCATTGCAGGTACTCTCGCCTATTTTTTATTCGTTAGTATCCAACGCCTCATCCTTGATACCAAAGACCCACTCGCAAACGCTAAAAAATACGTACCCTTCTATATGTTTCTGGTGGGTTTTATTATTTCTCTGGTAACCTTATTTAAAGGCTTGAAACATATCGGATTGGAGCTTACCGTTCTTCAAGGTTACGGCCTGGCCATTTTATTAGGCTTGTTGTCGTCAATTTATGGCATGTGGTATATACGTAAATTGCATTTTGATCCCAGCGCAGACGCCGACTTTCACTTTACTAATGTGGAAAAAGTATTTGGTATCTTGATGTTGTTCACCGCCTGTGCAATGGCATTTGCACATGGTTCGAACGATGTTGCGAATGCGGTGGGTCCCCTCGCGGCAGTGGTGAGCATTGTACAAGCAGGCGGCGAGGTCGCGCAAGAATCTACCATGCCGATATGGATATTGTTGCTCGGTGGTATTGGTATTGTCGTCGGTTTAGCCACGTACGGTTATAAAGTCATCGCAACCGTCGGTACGGAAATCACCCAGTTAACGCCGAGCCGAGGGTTTGCCGCTACATTAGCCGCAGCAAGCACCGTCGTTGTCGCATCGGGTACCGGAATTCCTATTTCAACCACCCATACCTTGGTAGGTGCGGTGCTCGGTGTCGGACTGGCGCGAGGGATTGCCGCACTGAATCTTACCGTAGTCAGGACTATATTTATGTCTTGGATTATTACACTACCGGCAGGTGCATTTTTGTCAATTTTATTCTTCTTTTTCTTTAAGGGCGTATTTAGCGGTGCCTAAACACGGATCTCACTAGTGCCCAATCTGTTTAATTTTGAGAGTAACCCCGACCCTTACGGTGTTATGGGAAACCCCATATCACATAGCCGGTCTCCTCACATCCATAGACTATTTGCCCAGCAAACGAATCAGTCCATTATTTATGATGCCATACATGTCGATGTCGGCGGGTTTCAGCAAGCCGTCGGAAATTTTATGGCCAACGGCGGTAAGGGACTCAACATCACGGTTCCCTTTAAACCGCAGGCGTTTGCTTTAGTCGATTTACTCAGCGAATCCGCACAACTAGCCGCTGCCGTTAATACGATACTGCTGAAACCCGATGGAAACTTGTACGGTGACAATACCGATGGTATCGGTTTAGTCAGAGACCTTAAAGATAACTATCGCATAATCCTCAGTGGCAAAACAATACTGGTTCTCGGTGCAGGAGGTGCAACCCGGGGGATTATACAGCCATTGTTAAAGGCAGCTGTCGCAGAAATTATCATCGTTAACCGAACGTTGCAAAAAGCGATGAATATTGTCGCTCAGTTTCACTCAGCAGTTCCTGAATTAAGCTCGCATCGTCTCAGGGCGATGGCTTATTCCGATCTTTCCGAAAAAACAGCTTTCGACATTATTATCAATGCGACTTCCGCTAGCCTGGCAAATGAATTACCGCCGTTACCATCACATTTACTTTATGCACCAAGCTGCTGCTACGATATGATGTATGCAAGCACAGACACTATTTTTATGCAATGGAGCAAACGCTGTGGCGTAACTCAAGTCTTTGA
>JBGMRO010000811.1:0-1736 GCA_048061555.1 Thiohalomonadales bacterium
GTTGTGCCTTTTTTAGTGTTTTCGCCACGGTAAAGATACGTTCTTGTATCGAGGTATAATCGGATTTCTCTAATGTCTTTGTCATGCCTGCCCGTATGGGGGTTATGTACAGGACGTACGGTATACCGGTTTTGCAGGAGCAAAAACTGGCTCAGGTCCACATACATCATACATCATACAGGTCAACAGGGCCGTTTCGTCTAATTATGCCTGTGATTTATAGCGGCCTCACAATCTAACCTTATTCGTTAGGGCTTACTTGACTCAAAGCAATTGATTTGACTTACCTAGGAATATCAGCTAATATTCTTACTTTATTCTTACTTTTAGGGGCCAATTCACTAATGGATACCACTAAATTGTCCAGCAAAGGCCAGGTTATTATACCGAAACCATTAAGAACTGCACATCATTGGGAGCCAGGACAAGAACTTATCGTCATTGACGTAGGTGATGGGATTTTGCTCAAGCCAAAAGCCCCTTTTCCTGAGTCCAATATTAAGGATGTAGCATCATGCTTAAATTATAAGGGTAAGACTAAATCTCTTGCAGATATGGAGGCAGCCATCAAAAAAGGAATTAAGGATACATTCTAATGATTTCTGTCGATACCAATATTATTGTTAGATTTCTCACTCATGATGATGAATCCCAATATAAGAAAGCATTTTCAATTTTCAACACTAACGATATCTTTATACCCGATACAGTCATATTAGAAACCGAGTGGGTGTTAAGATACGCATATAAACTCTCACCGGAAGATATTTGCAACGCGTTCGTCAATTTATTTGGCCTGAAAAATGTCCACTTATCAAACCCATCTTTTATTTCTCAAGCTATTGACTGGCATTTGGCCGGTTTAGATTTTTCAGATGCTATGCATTTATCTCTATGCCAACAATTCGATAAGTTATATACATTTGACAAGAATTTTTCTACTCTTGCAAAAAAACTTACTGAATGCTTGGTGATCTCGCCCTAACGCTGCGTTCACCGGAAAAATGGGCGCGTAGCGGCCATTTTATCCGTGTGCAACGCCTTGTTAGCTGGGTCTATTTCACCAACTCAAAATCACTTGGCTGCCAAGTCTTATCAAACCATGGTTGAAGTGGCCCATAAAGCCTTAAAAGAACAAACCATGCTTTTTTTGGTACTGTTTCTGTCCAGTTTGCTTTTGGTGCATTTTTGGGTGGTTTTGGTCCAAAGTAAAGCGTTACAGAGTCATCTTTGTTATAAACTAATTTATCAATTTTATTGTTTTTGCTGGGATAATCTGAACCACCTGGAATTTGTAATTCTGAACGTGTTTGAGGATCGTACACAACAACTGACCAAAAATCTTTTGCCGGTACATTTGCTGGAATAGTCATCTTATAGTTCTTATCACCATATAAAATATCGGCATTGTTATCTGCTGATGCAAGGGCATAGTTAGATCCAACCCCTGGAATTTCAAGTGCCATGGCTGGAGTGTTAACGGTCGCAAGATAGAAAAATAGTGTTCTCGCATCCATATTACGACCACCCTCTCCCTTATCTAATAACCACTGGTAGTCTTTACCAATAAAACCGGTATACCACTGCTTGCCTTCAAAGAGATAAGTGTTTTCCATACGTGGCCTAAACGCAATAGACCTTGCAGTTGCGTTAGCAACAGCAACTGCGTCTGTTAAAATCTTTTTCATTCTTGCGTCAGGTTTAAAAGGTTTTCCTTTTTGAAGTCCAATGGCGGC
>JBGMRO010000812.1:0-1735 GCA_048061555.1 Thiohalomonadales bacterium
AGCCTTAATATAGTTTGTGGTGAGCTTTCGGTAATTCTAGATTAATTAGTCTATGTAATCGGTGTCTCTGAACAAGAGCTTTCGAATCTGCTCATCAGTGAAACCTCGATATTGTAAAAATTTCGCTTGTTTTGCCTTGGATACAAAATCGCTAGCATCCGCCTTTCCAAAGCGTTTTTCGCGCACCGATTGTAGGGTCTCGATCCAGGGTGTCTCACTATTATTCAGCGCCTGATCAATGATGGATTGCTCGACACCACGTTGTTGTAACTGATGACGTATATTCCGGGGGCCAAAACCCTTGGCCTGTCGAAAGCGAGTAAAGGCGGCCGCAAAACGTGAGTCACTCAGCCAGTCATTTTCGATAAATTGAGCTATGGTCTGATCGATGACATCAGCGGTCACTTGCCGCTGCTGTAGTTTCAGTCTTACCTCACTCACACTGTATTCGCGTCTGGCCAATAATTGCATCAGGTATTTTTTCGCTGCACGAATATGATCTATTTGACTTATGCCGTCAAGCTCAGCCATAACCCCAATGTCCCTGCGCTGATATTTATTGATACTAATTTTCACATGTCTGCCTGACAATGTATACAATATACCCATCATGAATAGGTTTCCCTGCAAATTGCACGTCCTATTTCCTCCGTGGCCGCGTTGCAACTCCTCACAATAGGTCGACTATTACTCGTCATCGCGCCTTGCCACAGAGTAAATATGACGCACCCTTTACTAGAGAAACCTATCCATGATGGGTATATATCCAAAATGGATCGGTTGCCCCTCACGGAATAGCCCATTTATTAGTAAATCATTTACATTCAAATACTTACCAACCAATGAGGTTTGTGCCGAATGCTCAAACTAGCGCCGAGCTTTTGACGCTTTCTTTTTCACCGTGGCCTTCTTCTTGCCTCGGGTCTTGCTGACCGCCGTTGCGTTGGCCTTCTTTTTGAGTATTTTTTTGGAAGAAGATTTCTTGCTGGTAACTTTCTTACTCGATAGTTTCTTAGCGGTCTTCTTTACCTTCTTAAGCTTTTTCGTCGTGCCGCCCTTTTTAGCCGCAGACTTTTTACCTGATGGCTTTTTATTTAAAGGGCTACTGTTTAAGCTAGGTGGCACATCGATATCTATCCCAAATAAGCCAGCCATGTCCTGCGTGGCCAGACGACGCGTTTTACCCTTGCTCGAGGTGGCCACTTGCACGTCCAGCTCGGTGGAAATCAGTTCCTGGTGATCGACACCGCGTAATAAAAACAACAACTCCGGCCGATGATCAAGCCGGGCGCCTATGCCGTATAATACCGCCGCGACGTGTTTGCACATTTCCGCCCAATCCGGGCAGTCACAAGAAAAATCGATTTCATGCGGATTCGGAAACAGACCGTTTTTGGTATCGCTTACCACCGCCATCACCTGTTCTGAAAGCTGCCCCTGCAACAGCTCCAACATGGAACCAATTTGTCCGGCGCACGCCGCGCGGACCTTGCGCCACCTCGATGCCGACAGGTAAGTGACATTGACCACGACGTTATAGATCTCTGAACCGCTCACCAAGGCATCGACTTTGCCTTTGGAAATGCCTAAGTGACAGACCGAACCATTACGCACATAAGTGCGCCCACGGGGTAGGCGATTCGCATAATCACCAAACTGCTCAAGATGGCCACACCAAGCCTGCCCCCAAAAAGTCTGTGCGATCTTGCGGCCCGCGATCTCGATCGGTTCGATT
>JBGMRO010000813.1:0-1733 GCA_048061555.1 Thiohalomonadales bacterium
ATTGCCCTGGTTGGACCGCTTCGTATTATCCTGACCGGCGCACTCATTCCTGCAGAAGTAAAACGGACTATTTTCGTACTGGGGATTTGTCTCCTGTTGGCAGGAGGCGCGCTCGCTACGGCAGCGTTATTCAGCCATGTCATGGCCAACTCAATCGCTTTTCTTGTTACTGGGATCAGTGCGCTAATTACAGCGTATTTTGGTTTTTGGTACCTGGGTAAACAACTTCCTGGCAATTTTTATATCGATGAAATGTTAGGCATTATGAAGTCTGCGGGATTACTGGGCAGCAAAAATAACAGTCCTGCTAATCGGGAATTTATGCGCTGGTCAAAAGGTATTCGCGCTGGTGTGGCTGTTGGCCTGGCGGCCCCGGATGGCATGATTGTTAAGCTAAATGGTGAAACCGGGCACTTGTCTGATTTCTTTAATCAAGGACATGACAACTCGCCGTTAGTTTTAAATTTTGGCTCTTATACTTGTCCGCACCATCGCAAGCGACTCGAGGAGTTACACGGACTCATGGATAAATGGCAGAATCGGGGCGTCCGCTTTTTGACGATCTATACTGCTGAGGCCCATCCCGATGATGGCTGGCGGCTTGCTAACCAGTACGCTCAAGATAAGGAATACAACGGAAATGAGAATGATTTTAGTTTTTCATATGCAAAAACCATAAAAGATCGTCTAACTATGGCTAACTGGCTTATTGAAAAGAAAAAATTTCGCATGGATATCGTGCTTGATGCCATGGAAAATAAACTGCTATTTGCTTATAACTCCTGGCCTATCAGGCTCTACGTAATCAATAAAGGAAAAATCATTTATAGTGGCAAACAAGGGCCATTTGGTTATTTTCCAGGTGAGGTAGACGCTGCCCTTAATAAAATTTTAAATTAAATGATTAATAATGATCAGGGTCAGCGTCAAAACTCGAATTAATGTTAAAGCTACTCTCTTTTATTATCGATCATGAGATTGACAATAGTATCAATAGTGCTACTATTAAATAGTGAGCGGGATAGCCAAGATTCTAAGTGAAATGGAAGCTAACCCGAAAGGGGTTCGTTTTATTGATCTTCAGAAGGTTTGTGTACATTATTTCGGGAAACCACGCCAAAGCGGTAGCAGCCATTGCATATACAAAACTCCATGGCCTGGAAACCCCCGTGTAAATATTCAAAACCATAAAGGAAAAGCTAAACCTTACCAAGTTAAGCAAGTACTACTTGCCATTGAAAAAATTGAGGTGCGTCATGGTTCTTGAGAGTGATAAATATACTTATCGTGTAATGTGGTCAGATGAAGATGGGGAATTTATTGGGCTGTGTGCAGAATTTCCTGGTCTTAGTTGGCTAGCGACTACCGCAGAAAAAGCATTGAAAGGTATTCGGTCAGTTGTTAAAGATTGTGTTACCGATATGAACAAAAGCAAAGAAGAGTTACCGCAGCCTCTATCTACTCGTAAATACAGTGGTAAATTTATGGTTCGTGTTCCACCAGAAGTTCATCGCCATCTCGCGATAGAAGCTGCCGAGTCGGGAGTAAGTTTAAATCGTATCGCTAGCGCAAAACTTGCACATTAAATAGCGCTACAACGCGATTACACCAATACGATTAGAGTCGGTTAAAAAATTCAGCCTAATTCAAATATTTCGACCTGAATAATCCCTCCTTAACCATTCTCTTGGATGAATATTTCGCCAGCCATTTAATTGATTTTTGTTTGGTCG
>JBGMRO010000814.1:0-1730 GCA_048061555.1 Thiohalomonadales bacterium
GTACATAGACCGCACACTTGCCATAAAATTACTGCGAGAAGAACGCTGTCTAGATACAGAGAACAGGCTGCGTTTTTTAAGAGAAGCAAAGGCCGCAGGTAATTTGTCACACCCTCAGATAGTAACAATCCATGATATTGGCGAGGTGGAGAATCGACCTTATATCGTAATGGAACTGTTAGAGGGAACCACTCTGGAAGATATGCTAAACGCCGGCTGGGAGTTTAGCATCGGTGACACCGTCGCTATTTGTAGCCAACTCGCTTTAGCGTTACATTATGCGCATGAATGCGGTGTCGTTCATCGAGATATAAAACCAAGCAATATTGTTTGCACCAATAGCCAAAAAGGTAAAATTTCTGTAACCATTACCGACTTTGGTATTGCACACGTCACAGACTCCAATTTGACTCAGGGTACAGAGGCCGGTGCGCTATTAGGAACTCCGTATAACATATCACCAGAACAAGTGCTAGGCACCACCGTTGACGGACGCGCCGACCTATTCAGCTTAGGCATAACTATGTATCATCTTTTCAGTGGACAACGACCGTTCATTGGAACTAATTTACATACCTTACTATTTCAGATTGCCACAGAAGACCATCGGCCGATCACGCAAATAATTCCAGAGTTCCCCTTGCAACTAAAATGCGTCATTGATAAATGTCTGGAGAAAGACCCTGACGATAGATTTCAATCCGGGCAAGAATTAGTTGATGAGTTAAATCAGGCAACACAGGATATATCTAAACGTGGTGCAAAAAAGTCTAAGACACGAAAAATATCAACAGCAGTGAAACATTCAGCATTACTTTCATTATTATTGTTTGTAACAATGTCCGCGAGTACTTTTTTTGTGATTAAAATGCAGACGCAATCCCAGCGAAGTGACCTAAGACAACTAGGTATTGGTTTTAGTCGATATGTCGCCCAGCAAAATACAGAGTCTGTCTTGCGTCAAGACTGGCTTACTGTAGATTTATTTATACAACATTTTGATTCGCCTAAGCAAATACAACGAATAATCATTACCGATCATAAAGACATCATACGAGGTGATTCCTTACAAAAGGGCATAGGTACAAAATTACAATCTGACATAAAGGATAAAACCGGTATTAAGACGGATAATGTTTTGGTCTTTTCACGTCAGTCCAACAATCCGATAAGTATCGCCGGAAAAACATTACCCGCTTGGCTTACAAAACTATTCAACCTCGGACAATACGATGAGTTCTACTACAACATGTCCTTCGGGCAGCGACATGTCGGTAAAGTTATTATTTCATTTTCTCCCGACATCAGTAATCAATCGGTTTTAAATACCCTGATCACTTTATTAGCTTTGTATATCCTCGTATTAATGACTACCCTACCCGCTATATTTTATTTTTCACGGTTCAATACGAAATCACTAGATTTATTAAAAGTTTCGATAAAACATATTACCTCTGGAAATTATACACAGCGTATCCGACACATTCCCAATAATGATATAGGCGATACCTATATTGCCTATAACAATATGGCGGACAAACTTCAAGAGCGCGACCTGCGTCAACAATCTATGCAACAACCCCAAAACTCATCCACGAATTTTGACAATTCACTATGAATGCGCAGAATATTATTCATTTGACATAAGCGATACTTAATGTTGAGCGCCGTGGCGCCGTGGCAATGTGACGTATGGGTGACACCAAGGCTTAAGCTTGCGACGAAAGCGG
>JBGMRO010000815.1:0-1727 GCA_048061555.1 Thiohalomonadales bacterium
AGAAAATATTAAAAATTCTAATTCGCAATGTCACAAATGCATCTCCCTTCGATGTTAGATATTTGCAGACCTTTGATGGTATTAATCGAAATAAATGGCAGTTGTTTGATAATCCTAGTCGATTAAACGTGCCCTTTTTTAGATAATACGCGATTTTAAAAACTGAAAAACATTTGATTAAACGCCTTAAATTGGACGTATTTTCATCAAAATCAGTAGGTAGCATTACAGTAAATTTTAATAAAAACGAAATGTAATACTATCGAACAAATCGTAACAATTAGTAACATATTTCTATACTTTATCTATATACGATTTTCTACTTTTACTTTATAGTCGCTATTTACCGGTAATCGCCGGTTCAGTTGAAGTTTCCTATCAACTGTTTCTGTCACAAATCTCAATATTTTAGCAAATTGAAAGGAGATAAATATGCCGAAATTGTCACAACATCGGAAGTTACAATTTATTCAACTGTTTTCTTTACTGGCGGCAGGGTTGCTATTCGTTAGCGCCGCGAATGCTGCACCCTATTCCGTAACTCGATATGTAAAAATTGACCATCAGGACCGCTCTGCGTATGTCTACGACGATGATTTCACCGTATTGACGGCGAATCCCTATGTCCCGAAGACCAGCATAGAAGTCCTACCGGACAATGAAATTATTTGGTATTTGGGTGCAAAAATTGATGTTGTTCGTAAAAACCCAGATAGCTCCATCGATGTTTTATCTGCAGATCCTAGTTACTATGAAATGAATCACCATCTCGTGTGGGTATACCAGTCTGCAAATAAGCGGGTCACTGACGATTGTGGTTTTAATCGACCTCTCGCAGCCGGAAGTGAATTAACGGATATGCGCTGGCCTTCCGGTTATGGTTACAAAATGCAAGGCGGAGTTATTTTTCCATCTGCTTGGCATTGGGAAAACCCTGCGAATGTGTCGACACAAGAAGATGTCTACATTCGGTTTATTATGCAGCTGGATAACAGCCCCACAGGATACAAAGATACCCACGTAACATGGATCGATACCGTGCCCTGTACGTCGGCATTTCCGGTGCCGAGTGGTAAGGTCGAAATCGAAGGCCCCGATTATCCCGTCATAGAAAAATCCAGACTGGTAAGTTTGATGCCACATCTACATGACCACAGTAAAAAAATTGAGTTTAAGCTCAATGGTGAAAAGCTTAGAGTCTTTACCGCCGAAAACGCAGCCATCCCTGTAGCGCATGATGACATGGGTGACGGGCCGGTACTATTACATACACACGCACAGCATCTTCCGACGGAAGGTCTTACGACATGGTCGCCCGGTGCGCACGGTCCGATTATGATGCCCGGTGATATATTAAATGTACGCTCCGAATTTAGAAATCCACATGCAGAAACAATTGATAATATGGCGCTTGGTATACTCATTTGGGAGTCGCTTAGTGAGTAATATTAGTTTTTGGTTTGAAAATATAAGGGACGTTATTAACTAAAGGGAAAAGCTGGGGCTGGGCACTACTAGGTGCCCAGCTTAGCAGTATTTAAGTTGGCGGCTACTTCAGGTGCAGGCCAACTCGGGTCGACATCGCGGGTATTATAAAAATTCACGATTTTCCCCAAGGTGAAGAATACTCTGTTATGTCCATAAGGGGCAGTGATTGCTTTGTATTATCTAATAGATACTTGCGTAGATGCCCATTATAGTTGATGTTCCGCAATTAGCAGAATCAC
>JBGMRO010000816.1:0-1721 GCA_048061555.1 Thiohalomonadales bacterium
AATGCATGGATGCATTAGAGCAGTTTTGGCCATGGATGGCCTTATGCTGCGAATGTATGGATGCATTAGAGCAGCCGATCTTGGAGAAATATCCTCGTTTGTGGACGGGCACTAACTAACAGTCGGATACTCTACTTATTTGTTTTAATTAGGATATTGCGTGCGTTTGCCTCCTTTGTTTAGCTTTGGAGGCTTTTTTTTGCGTGCGCTACATACAAGCCACCCCTAAGCTGTGAGATTGTCGGACTAGGACCCTTTGATAAAAAAATGAATCCGATTAGGGATGGTTTACGTAGACAGTATAGAGAATATCAAAATTGATTAAATTGATGGTTATAGGGATGGGAGGCGCGGTGGCAGATGATTTGTTGAGTAATCGTACAAAATTAGCGCGTGTCACGAGCCCTGGATTTAATCCTGCGCAAATGTCGGTTATAGTAGCGTACATGGCAATCGCACCAGACAATTCGGCGAATGTCGCTGTGGCATCCACGGCGGCACAGCTGGTTACATTACTTAAAAGGATTGAGTCCAAGGATCGTGAAGCTTTTGATAGGTTTTATGATTTAACCGTAAATAAAATGTATCATTATACGTTGCGTTTTACCCAGCAACATGAAATGGTTGAAGAGGTCATTAGTGATGTCTATTTGCGCGTTTGGCGTAAGGCGGCGAGTTTTGAAGCCTCACGCGGTAATGTACTCGCTTGGCTGACGATTATGTGTCGCAGCCATGCCTTAGATGCACTACGGCGAACGTGTTCATCCGAAAAATTAGTGGTTTCGTTGGCGTTAGAAGAAAAATCTAAAGATCAGGCGTCCGCAGAGCAACCGCAAGATTTTTTACAGACTGTCGAAAGAAACACCGAATTATATAACGCCTTAGAACAATTGACTGAGCAGCAGCGTCAACTTTTATCGATGGCCTATTTTCGTGGTTTTAGCCACAGTGAACTAGCGACAATTTTGGGCCTGCCGCTGGGAACGGTAAAGACGCAATTACGTCGTACTGTGGAGAAACTGAAAATAATTATGACGGGCGAGACGCTGACAGGAGTATCAGATGAGTAATAGAAACGAATCTGGTCGTGAAGAACCATTAGATGACGAAACTCTGCGGTTATTGGGTAGTGCACCTAAAACTACGGATATAGCGGGTGAAAAAATACAATCGATGCGTAACCGCGTAATGCAACGTATCGACGATGATGTTCAGTCGGGCCAAGCAGATTTTATTACCATTCGATCAAAAGAAGGCCACTGGCAAGAAATCGCCCCGAGCATTGAAAAAAAAATATTGCGTATCGATCCGTATAACAATACAGAAGCTTATTTATTACGTGTGCAAGCCGGTGCCGAATCGAGTGCTCACCTGCATTCCCAAGATGAGCATTGTCTTTTACTAGAAGGCGATATCATGTTAAATGGTATTTATCTGCAAGCGGGTGACTATCATTTTGCCCCGCGCGGCAGTCAACATAGTATCGGTAGTTCAGTACAGGGTGCCTTGTTATACATACAAACGGGTATCAATACCAATCTAGCGATACCGGTGTGACGTTATGTTTTTGGGCTCTTTAAGTCTATAAGTTTCTTACTCTAACGGCATCAAATCACCGAAAGCAAGTTTCCTACAAAATTACATTGATGGTAACTTCTCATCCCCCACAGCGTTTCATGTGGGCACATCTTTTTGTGCCCACAGGCCAATCTAGATATCAA
>JBGMRO010000817.1:0-1720 GCA_048061555.1 Thiohalomonadales bacterium
GAACGCGTATCGGCGCCCATGAGTATTGCCTTTCTTACCGCTGCTGAAAGTCGGCTCCTTAGGATTGGTGGCGGCCGCATGTTCGCTTTATTAATGGCCAGCTCAACCTTCACTTTACCCTTCGTGAAATCCATCACACTTCGTTCACTGAAATTATTGTGGTAGGTCACATTGACAGCGGCACTCGGTACTACGGTATCCTTGCCCCAAATCTTTGCCGTTTTATTTACATAATCCGCGAATGCCCTTTTTACTTGCTTCTTGTATTGATTATACTTTTTATCTAATTTTTGACTGGCCGATTGGTATTTCTTTGCGGACGTGCCATGGCTAACCTTGTGTTTCGCATTCGCTAGCGGTAGGTAAAAAAATAGAGAAAAGCAAAACAGCAGCACGGATATTTTTCTAATATTCGACAAGGCAGACCCCCAGTTATTTAGGCGTATCTCCGCCATCGATATCATAGGTTAACGTCTGCAGATCGCAAATCTTTAGCATCGGGCAGCTTTACCTGAGTCACAACCGAAATATTATTATTATTCAATTACAATAACTTACCATAAAGCTATTGAATTAATGCACACAGACAACTTATAACTCAAGTTTCGCAGTTCAAGAATTTAACCATGCTGATCAATGCTGGATAAGCGAAGCGCATCCACCAAATTACAGTGTAGTACGCTGTTAACGATCCACTGAGGTCCGAAACTTGAGTTATAAATAATTATTTTTTATAACCAAATACCGCAAGCGGATCTAGCAAGGAATTTATTAGGGTGTTTTGATTTTTCAACCTGGAATGTTCGGATTTTGAAATTTCTTTATCGATTAACAAATAAGATAATTTCGTGGACCTCTCATAGCGATATTCTGCGGCCTGCACATAGTAGCCTAACAATAAGGCGATGCCGAAATAGATCGATATTTTTTTGATGGGCTTTTTCATTTAACCTAAATTAACGTTCAAATTTTGTATGCAAAAATGGTAACGTAAATCCTGTAGTAATAATCCAACTCACGGAAAACAGTATGACATAGATGAATATTTTTTCGTGTAAATCACTTAACCACGCCTGGTCAACGACCAGCCATCCGAGGGTGCCGAAAAATGATACCGTTAGGAATGCACCCATGTATCCAAATCGATCGCCCGTATTACGAATAAATTTCGCCCATGCGATAAATAGTACTAGTCCGACAAATACCTTGGCTGGCATATCCACTTGAATATGCTGAATTCCCCAATGGTAATAAGAATATTCATCTGGATTATAGGTGGCCAAGACTAATACTAAGGCCAAGCCGAGACGAGACAATATTGAAAACCAGTTTAAATCTAGATTCCCCATTTTTTCCGTGTTACCTATGTACGTCTTATTTAGAATTATCATTAACGATTACAACATCGGAATGCGTTGTTATTACCCTGGCCCACGCAGACGCCTTCTAATAATGGGCAAACCATTGAATTTACACAGCATTCAGAAATGCGCCTTATTTAAGGGGAGACGTAACTGTAGTATCGGCCTGTCTTGAGTATCACGCGAATATGATTAAAGCGGCACTTACTGGAGGTATTTTCTCGTTGTTAACGTATCTTAAGCCCATAACAGCATCTATATTAACATCATTCAGAAAAATCGTGAAAAATGAAGGGGACTTAGTCGCTATGCCTGCTAGCACTAGCCTAGTGTCCGTCCACAAACGAGGATATTTCTTC
>JBGMRO010000818.1:0-1716 GCA_048061555.1 Thiohalomonadales bacterium
GCTCAGCTGACGGGCAACACAGAGCAGAGCGAAGCGGCGCGGCGTGTTGACCGGTGATCTTCCCCCGATAAAATAGACACGGTCGATTTCATGCGGTCATTTTCTCGTATTCGATTGGCGAGCAATAACCAATTCCCGAATGCAGTCGCTTTTTATTATAAAAGTGATTGATGTAACTGTTCAAGGCATAGCGTAAATCATTCATTGAGTGATATTTTCTGCCACGTATGAGTTCCGCCTTTAAACTATGGAAGTAGGATTCCATGTGTCCATTGTCGGTACAATACCCCAAACGGTTAACGCTGGGCTTCATCTTATGCTTCTTAAGGACTTTTCTGAAATCTTTTCCAGTATATTCAATCCCTCGATCCGTGTGAAAGATAAGCCCTTAACCGGGTTGTCGCTCGCGTATGGCTCGCTTCAGTATTTTTGATGTATCTTCGGTGGTGCGCGTTTCTGTCAGTGACCAACTGAGGATTTTTCGTGAATAAAGATCCATGATAACGCCTAAATATTTATAGGTGTCGCGCACCTTGATATAGGTAATATCGGACACCCATACCTGGTTAATCTGAGTCGGTTCTGGCTGATTCAAGCGTAGATTATCACCTTTTGCTTTAAATCGTTTTAGTCCAGGCTGTCGTCTTGTCACTTGTACCACTCGGCCTTGTAGGTTTTGCGCCTGCATTAAGCGCTCAACACGCTTCTTGCCAATGGAGATGCCCTGCTTTTTTAGTGCTTCATGCACCCTGGGGCTACCATAAGTGCCACGGCTGTTCTGGTGTATGTTTGTGATAATGGCTGAGAGTTTCTTATCTTCTATGTTGCGTTGTGATAACTCTCGTTTCAACCAGGCATAATAGCCACTGCGTGAAACTTTTAGCCAATGACACATCGTGCTCACTCCGAGGTCTTGTCCGTATCTCTGGATAAATCCAAATCGCTCTGATGTGTCTCCGCGAGATACCGTTGCCACTTTTTTAGCAGGTCGTTCTCCTGCCTTAAGCGAGCGTTTTCTTTTTCAAGCGTCTTAATGCGGTTGAGTTCTTTTTTATCTTTAGCCATAGAGGTAATTCTTTGTCGTTTGTCCGCAACCAGTTTACCTTCACGGTATTCCTTTCGCCAACGCGATAACATGAATGGATGGATATCCAGTGTTGTAGCAACATCTTTTACCTGTACATCCTCAAGTAAACTCAATTGCACTGCTTTGACTTTAAACTCATTTAAGTAGTGCCAGGTTCTTCTCGGCTTAGTGTATCTAGGCATTTTTACACCTCATCTAGTTTGTTAGATTAAGGTGTCTACTTTATCGGGGGAGGTGCAGAACGATTTCGACTTGCTTGTTAGAGATCATTTTTTAATTTACGTCTTTTTATTAAATTGTAAATGCCAATACCGAATATCAGGCTCCCAACAGCTGGAAATAGTAGCTCAATTTTTTCTTGAAATATTACCAAAAACATCTCAATGAACCCTGCAACTCCAAATATTGTTCCCCACAATAATAAAGAAGAATTTGATAATAGATATGTGCTCCCTTTTCTACCAACTCCCGTAATCAACCGGATTGATAATACACCAAGCGAATATCCTAGTAATGCTAGAATTAGTTCAAATGTTAAAATTCCAAAACCAAATCTGTTATTTTGAAATGCAATCACTAAAAAATATATTACTAGCTGCTTCACTAGGATCGGCGATAGTCGCGCTTTC
>JBGMRO010000819.1:0-1713 GCA_048061555.1 Thiohalomonadales bacterium
TTATGCCTTTTTTTGGGTAACTACCAAACCATCGGAGTGTAACCCTCTTTTATCAAATCTGAGACTAATTCTCCAACATATTTCACATCCATATTTAGTGCTTTTGCTTGTTTAGCAGTATTATCTCTATCAGCAATATACTTGCAGACTACAACATTTTCTTCTTCATTTTGATACTCTTTCAGGTATCGTTGAAGCTCAAAGTCTTTATTTATTAACTCTTGTGCTGGCCCGAAGAAGACTATCTTTACATCCTCCATCCAGTTATTTTTCAACGCATTAACGGCATACATCATTCCCGTACGTGCTTTGTCTAATTGGGCGGTGCTAATTACAACGACAAGTTTATTATTCACGATTATAATTCCTATATCTCAATTTACTAGAGTGTGGAGAATGAAACTTTTTCAATCTCAAACGTCTTTACAGGTACCTTATTGCCTGTGAATAATTCAAGCAAATTACTATGCAAAACAAACAGGCTGTCATCAGCAATAGTTAAAGTGGTTGGATAGGTGTTGCTTGTGGGCATTACGCCACTAATTTCGAAACTTCCCCAGCCATCATTGGATAAAAGACGATAAACAGCATTTCCATTTTCACGACCTGATGGATCCACATTGACAGCGATGAGTGTTTTATCATTACGCAGAAGTAAACCGTCAAGGCCAGTTATTTTCCACTTTTGCGAGAATTCATTGGGCACTATTTCCTTGATATTAGTTGGATTTTTTACATCAATTTTATAGAGCTTACCGCTATCGTAATGAGATACAATCAACATGCCGTCAGGGTGATAAACTATTCCATTAAGACCAAATTTTCCCTCTGCAACATCCCACTTTGGATAACTAACAAAAATACCTGCTCGTCCATATTCATCTATTTTATAAATGACTGGAGAGAAACTATCAGTTACGTAAATATTCCCTTTCTCATCAATGGCAATATCGTTGGCAAAATGACGACTATGACTACCGAGAGGAGCCAAATTATAATAAGCTAGTTTTTCTTTAGAGGTCAGATCATAAATAGCAACTCCAGCAAGCTTCCCTACGGTTTTTGCTGTACTGTTCCCCCCAACCCCTGGGTCTGCAATACCCACAATCAATCTATTACGCTTGGCATCAACCTGTAACCCAATAGTAGAAGGGAAGAGATCATTTTTAATAAATAGCTCACTCTCTCCTGCCTGATTCACTCGCCATATTTCACCTCTTGCAACTGAGCTAACATAAAATAATTTATTATGGACATCATAGCTAATACCTTCTGGGTATAAGCTTTCATTCTTAATAAGAATTTTGTCGCCTGCTAGTAACGAGGTCGACAAGATACTAGCAACCAGAAAGCTTAATAAAAATAAACCGTTTTTCATGAACATTCTCCACTTTAATTACTTGAGTAAGCGAAGTTTAAACGGAAAAAATAAGTGCTTTCGCCTCAATCAGCCAAATCTTCTACATTAAGCAACGAGCGTGCGCCTAAGCTCTGTTGGTGTCATACCAAAACGTCGTTTAAAACGCTCCCCAAACCTGGATTGGGATTGATACCCCACAGCATCGGCTACTTGCCCGATTGGGTGCACTGTTTCCAATAACAAGTAGAGCCCATGGGAAAGCCTGGCTTCCTCTAATAGCTCGCGGAAACCGGTTTGCTCAGACTGTAGCTTCCTGCGCAAGGACGACTCGCTCACGCCTAGACGGGAACAAA
>JBGMRO010000820.1:0-1708 GCA_048061555.1 Thiohalomonadales bacterium
CCAAGGTTGGCCGCAAGATCGCTATTGTCTTCAATTATCAGTATTTTCATGGGGATGATTAATACGATTCCGTATTGTTTGGGACATTAAGAATTCTAGTCATAGTCTTTCGGTTTTGCAAAACTCACTTATTTAACTGCCAGCGATTACACGACGCTATCAAAAATCTCATGTATAGCTATGCCATGCTGCACCCGATAGGTTCTTAGGTTTTTCTACACGTATAAATAAAATATGACAGCCACTCGCTAAGGATTGACCTGTTATTATCATTGTTGGCCAGGATGATGGGTATGATATATCGAGAATTGTTAGAGTAATGTTAAGCTGTTGGACATTTGTGAATAATAATATAGCAACTGGGAGAGAAATAGTGACTTCTTCGTGGTTTATCAAGATTGTCCACTGTAGCGAGCTAGGATGAACGTACTTGCGTTTATTCTTCGGCGGTAAAATCGTAATTGAGTGATTTCCCGGGGTGCTGTAAGTACTGCCCTTGGATAAAATTTACACCATGTTGCCATAGTATCGCTAGGCAGGCGGGGTCTTCGACGTGTTCTGCAATGGTGAGTATCTCCTTGCTGCGTGCCATCTCGGTAATCGTTTTGATGTAAAGTTGACTATCTTCGCTGCTTGTTATTTTTTGAATGTGTTGGCCATCAATTTTAAGGTAATCTGTATCGAAGTGATTGAGATAGTTTAAGTTGTCACTCTCACTTCCAATATGATCAATATTGAATAAACAATGTAGTTGCCTTAATCCTGCTATAAAAATCTTTACGGCCTTAATATTATTGCTGACAATCGCTTCAGATACCTCAAATACAAAACTAGAGCCATGCAATCGAGCCGCCTTTAGCAACTTGCTGATCCATGGTAACAAGGTGGGATCAACTAACGAGTCATAAGATAATTTTATAAATAGTCGGACTTCGTTTCCGCTGCGTCGTTTCTCCAATAACGCCTTGGCTGCATTTTTCATAACCCAACGGTCGATTTCGGTCATTAAGCCTGAATGTTCAGCGGCTTCCAGAAATTCGTTTGGCATGATCAATTTATCTTCACTATCTAACATTCTTATGAGAACTTCGTAACGTTCTCCAGGCTCTGCATGCAAACTTACAATAGGTTGGTAGTGCAAAATGAATCTATTTTTAGTTAAAGAAAACTGAATTCGATTGGCCCACTCTTTGTCTTGTTCCATACCGGCTAGTTCATCTGCGACTGTATGGATATGCAAATGTTTGTCTTTTTTCTCTTTTGCGAGAATGCTTGCGGCATCGGCGTTAGACAGGACTTTTTTTGAATCCGGTGTGGTTTCAGTAATCTGGGTAATGCCAATGCTGCACGTGGTGGATACCGTTTTCCCTTCAATTTCGAATAATTTCTCAGAAAAACTCTCTAATATTTGATCCGCCATTAGCAATACATCATCAATAGTAGTATTGGGGAAAAGCGCGGTAAAAATAGTGCCGGCAAATCTCGCGAGCATGACATTGCTAGGTAATGAATCTTTTAATAAGCTGGCAATGTCAGCCAGAACAATATCACTACCGGCGATACCTAGAGTATCTTTAATGGTTTTGAAATTCTCCGGTTCGATGTAAAAAAGTACACTATTTCCCTTGTTTGAAGCGGCCCGATTAACAGCATCGGTCAATTGATCCATGAAGTATTGTCTATTGTACAGGCCGGTCAACAGATCCTG
>JBGMRO010000821.1:0-1707 GCA_048061555.1 Thiohalomonadales bacterium
GTCTCCTTTATTGTGTTTTTCGTCGCTCATACTTACCTCTATTCAACTCGGTCTCGTAAACTCAGTAGGTATGCAATAATAAAAATTATTGATGCATACCACCTTATTGATCATATCGTTATTGATGAGCTTTACTTTAACTTTTTTTACATCAAGATAGCAACAAACTTTTTCGAACTATTTTAAATTCAGCAACTTAGAGAGTTTATTCATTGCTCATAGCAGTCCTTGAGGACAAAACCTGGTCGATGAGCCCATATTCCATGGATTCCTCGGCACTCATGAAATTGTCTCTCTCGGTATCCGCTTCGATCGTCTCTAAGGGCTGCCCGGTGTGCTTAGACATCACTTTATTCAATCGGTGGCGGATATTGATAATTTCCTGCGCGTGAATTTGAATATCTGTCGCCTGTCCTTGCGCACCACCGGAGGGTTGATGGATCATCACTCTGGAATGCGGCAGGCAAAATCGTTTGCCACTTGCCCCACCCGCCAGCAAGAACGCCCCCATACTAGCGGCCTGTCCGATACACATAGTACTGACGTCGCAATTGATAAATTGCATGGTGTCATAGATCGCGAGTCCTGCGGTTACCGAACCTCCTGGAGAATTAATATACAAATTGATATCCTTATCGGGATTTTCCGACTCCAGGTACAGCAACTGGGCAACAATGACATTGGCCGAATAATCTTCCACCGGCCCGACCAGAAATACGACACGCTCTTTGAGCAGACGTGAATAAATATCGTAGGATCTCTCTCCACGTGAACTCTGTTCTACTACCATTGGGATTAAATTAAGATTTTCAATAGGTTTAACAGTCATTTGCCTTCCTTTATCATAATATCCCGACAGCGAGAGTGTATTATTGGGTTATTTCTGTCCAGATAGATCGCTAAATGCCACCGTTTTCTCGGTCACTGTAGATTGAGCCATGACCCAATCCACGATCTTTTGCTCCAGTGCAACATTTTCTATTTCGGCCAACCGCTGTTTATCACCATAATAATACTTGATGACTTCGCCTGGGTGGTCATATCCCGCCGCAATGGCCTCTATGGTTTCACGCACCACACTGGGTTCAACCTTAAGCTCATTTTTTGTAACCACCTCAGATAAAATTAGACCCAAGGTGACACGACGTCTAGCTTGTTCTTCAAATAAATCCGCTTTAAGCTCCAAACTTTCCTGCTGGCCTAAGGTGTCTTGCCGTTGTTTCATCAACGCCGCTATTTCGTTATCGACTAATACCTTGGGTACTTCAATATCGTGATTCAAGAGCAATGCGTCCATTACGTTGGCTTTTAGCGTAGTCATCATAGACTGTTTTGCTTCGCGGCCCATATTGGTCTTAACTTGTGCTGAAAACGCACTCAAACCACCTTCCTTCACCCCGAGTGCCTCGGCAAAATCATCGTTTAGCTCAGGTAATTCTGGCGCCTCAATTTTTTTCGCAGTCAGGTGAAATTGTACGGGTTTACCGGCGACATCTGCCGCATGGTAGTCTTCTGGGAAGTTTAGCGCTATATCACGTTGTTCGCCGACTTTTATGCCAATCAATTTATCTTCAAAACCTGGGATCATGCGCTTAGCGCCGATTTCGACCGCCATATCCTCGCCTTGGCCACCCGGAAAAATTTCGTTATCAATTTTCCCTTCAAAATCAAGTGTCACCCGATCGCCCTGTTGTGCCTCCCGGTCGG
>JBGMRO010000822.1:0-1698 GCA_048061555.1 Thiohalomonadales bacterium
GACGAAACCGAATTTCAGGTAGTGAAGTGCAGAGAATGTGGAATGGTCTACTTAAATCCTCAACCGACGCCGGAGGAAATCGCCAAATATTACCCGACAAATTATGCTCCATACCTCTCACAAGGACCATTCAAGCCAAGCCAGCTTTTACGCATGATAGAAGGTGTTAAGTTATTCTTATTAAAGAACTATCCAAAATTTTCGTACAGGATAAAAGATATAAAACGACTAATATTTAAGAACCAAAGGAAAATAAAACATGAAAGCATTTCAGGTTCGAATTTTGATGAAGTATCGTGCCTTGATTTTGGGTGCGGAAGTGGCCGGAATATGGAACGCTTGCGTGAGGAACACCCCCGATGGGAGATTTCCGGATTAGATAATAGCATCATCGCCTGTGAAACGGCTTCAGCGAAGGGATTTAAGGTATATTGTGGAAATGTGGATCAAGTAAATTTGCCAAAAGAAAGTTTTGATCGTGTGTATATGAATTCAGTTATTGAACATCTGCACGATCCCAGACTGGCCCTGCAAAAAGTGAACTCTGCTTTGAAACCAGGCGGAAAACTTAGAGTTATGACACCAAATATTTCAAGTATCGGTGCCAGGTTATTTCGACAATATTGGCATGCCCTCGATACCCCACGTCATCTATATTTATTTAATCAAATTACGTTAAAAACTATACTCAATGAGACGGGATTTAGAGTTGAGAAGCTGGAATTTAAAAAGGGCATGAGCGTTGAGATAAAAAGCATTCATACTCTCATTAATCGCAAGGATCGTCGGATGAACCCACTTGTTTGGAAACTATCAGTACCCATCGGAAATGTAATGGCAAAATTCGGGCAGGCGAGCACAATGATTGTTAGCGCTGAAAAAATATGAGAAATATAGTATTGGGCATACGAAGGGAATTGGAAATTGGTACTGGTATTCTAACGTCCAGTAATTCAACAACTAATCAGAAGTTTTTTCGTGGGATCAAACAATAGTTATGGGAGTTAAGAAAATAATCCGCAAGCTGATTGAACTCAATGGATATACCGTTGAAAAAGTCACAAATGAAAATGCCAAAAAAGATGAAGCTGTTTACGATCAGGATGGCTTGCGTAGTGTTCATAATCATGATTTTATGCGCGATCCGCAATTTCGTGAAGCCTATGAACGTGGAGTCATCGCGAACCAGAGGGATTTTAGGTGGCATTGGAGAGCTCACATAGGCTTGTGGGCAGCTTACTCGGCCAGTAAACTTAAAGGAGATTTCGTCGAGTGCGGTGTGAACAAAGGATTCTTGAGTTCATCCATTATGGCTTTTCTGGATTGGGACTCTCTTGGTAAAACCTTCTATCTGATGGATACATTCTATGGAATAGACGAACGATATATCTCTGCAGAGGAACGTGCGGCTAATATATTGAATAAAAATGAGAGAGGTAAATATACGAATAACCCGGAGGCCGTCAGGGATAACTTTTCACAGTGGAAAAATGTAGAAATGATTGTCGGGGCCATTCCAGAAACACTTGATGCAGTAAAGACAGAGAATGTTGCTTTTTTGCACATTGACATGAATTGTACCCCGCCAGAAGTTGCAGCTTTTAATTATTTCTGGAACCGTTTAGTGCCTGGGGCATTCGTATTACTCGACGATTATGCTTACAGAGGGCATAAGTCACAAAAAGTAGCTTTAGATGC
>JBGMRO010000823.1:0-1689 GCA_048061555.1 Thiohalomonadales bacterium
GATTGACAGCAAGGGAAAACCTTACGAAGAGTTTTTTGAAGTGCCTAACCAATAATCCTATGTCCATGCAAGATACTTGAGTCAATAGAACCTATCTATTTATTAGTGTACCTGGTTTCTAGCACCCGATTTCGCTCCTGAGTGAGGGCATTGTTTGCTCGATTAAAGCCTGTTCAATAAAATTTAGCTCGTGAAAGAAATTTAATCCCGTTCGTTCTTCGATGATATCGATAGATGTCAATAATGAGCAGTAGTCCGAATGACGGTTATCTTTTTGCGAAAGAAGAAACGACGCGGTCTTAATTTTTCCTGCTTGCTTAACGGAAATAATTTTCCATAGTCCACTTGGGATAATGTGCGTTTCATCGGCGTTTGGCAGTGAGGGTTGGGCGTCCTCGAAAATTGTTCCCGCCATGACATATATCGCCACTGTTTCTGGCCTACTGACTAATTCACGTTCTTTTTTCTCGATATCCGACCAGGCGCCGCTCGCGATTTCTGATACTACGGGTACGATGTTAGATAAATATTCTATATCTTTCCAGTAAGGTGTGCCTGCAAAGGAGGCGAATGGAACTAGACTCATGGGTCGATAACCGATCACTTTTTTTGACGCCTTGTAATCACTCGGTTCGAGTGTCTCGTTATCACTCAATAACGGATCGGAGCGAAGTACTGGTTTAGATGCCTTACCAATCGACTGCTTGCTAAATTTATAAGCGACCCATTCGGGCATTTTGGTTAAATCATTAGTGCTAACGATATAGGCACGTCTAAAAATGACGTCATTTGTCGCAGGGGCACCGCTAGGACACCCGGCTAGACAATGGGTAGGGCTATGAATTTCCAATGCAAAGACGTTAGCTATATTGCCCAGCAATACGAATGCCAACAGCTGTATGGTAACTAAGATATTGTGTTTCAATGTTTAAACGCCGCCTTAATTTAAGAATCAATGGATGTTATTTAAAAAACTTCCCAACTCGAATCCACTAAAAATCTAAATACGATTACTCCACTGCCAATTAGGTATCCGGCGTGGTGATAAAGAGGTTTTTGCGTAATTGCGAGAATATCATTGGTTGAGTAAAAAAATGAGGTCGTCATTAGCTAAATCGCACTTGGTCAATCAATTTTTGAGTCTGGCGAGAGAATTTTTCCAGCATGTTCCTTTTCTTCTTATATTTGATTGCAAATAAATCAGCGTGTTCACTTTTTTCCAATAAATAATCGTCACTGGTTTTTAGCTCATCGACCAGTTTGTTTTCTAAGGCGCGTGTGCCAAACCAGTGCTCTCCGGTAGAAACTTTTGCTATATCGACACTCGGCCTATTTTGACTGATAAATTCTTTGAATAACAGATGAGTGTCTTCGATTTGCTCCGTAAATTTTGCTTTATCTTGCTCGCTATTTTCACCCATAATGGTCACGGTTCTTTTATATTCACCCGCGGTAAATTCATTATAGTCTATGTCAAATTTCTTTAATAACTTATTAAAATTTGGAACTTGTGCAATAACACCTATCGACCCTATGATCGCAAAGGGTGCCGCAATAATATAGTTGGCCACACAGGCCATCATGTAACCTCCGCTCGCGGCAACACTATCCACTGCTATAGTCAGAGGGATATTTCTACTTCTTATTCGTTGCAGTTGTGATGCTGCTAATCCATAAGCATGGACCATG
>JBGMRO010000824.1:0-1686 GCA_048061555.1 Thiohalomonadales bacterium
TCTCTACCCCGCTTTACCGACCGACTTACACTGGATTGCGAAATATTGAGCCTTGCACCCAATTGAGTCGACGATATACCCAACCGCACATTGCCCAAATAACAAATTACTGATTTAGCATAAGAGATCGTGTTATCTCTTCCCTTCGTTGAGATTTGATCCTGAGTCACATCAAAATACTGACAGACATACTTCACCAACTTTTCTAGGTCCCATCCTTTTTGTTTCAGCAATAACTCTTCTTCCAATTTTGTCTCGTCGTTTTTTATTGCCTGTTCTACAAAATCACTATCCCCTAATATTCTTTCATCACCGATTCTTGCTTCATGGCTTTTTTGTAATTTACTGATTTCTTGCCAACCGCCATAGCTACGAATCAAACCACCGCCCGACATATCACCTAATTTTTCAGTGATTCCATCAGAAATAAATGCACTGTAACGTCGTCTAGCTGCCGCCTTTTGCACGCTATATTGCAACAAGACTTCATCAGTATTTTGCCAATCATTTGAATTCTTGTGCATTATTGCTGAATGCCCTGTCCAGGGATAAGTATTTAGCTCATTAATATCTTTAACTATTTTTGCTTTTATAGGATTGAGGTGTATATATCGTACAAGTTCTAAAAAATAATCATCTGCATCACACAATATTGATTTATATCGATTTTGAAATACATAACCCGAGCGTTTATTTCTTAAGTTATAAGTTGTTCCATAGCCGCTTAGAAGTCTTCGCATTAAGTGACTTAGAGGTTCTTCACTAACACGGATTAAAAGATGATAGTGATTAGACATCAATGCCCAAGCCATACAATCAAACCGCAGCTCTTTAAGCAGCAAAGCAAGTCTGCTTAGAAAATCTTGTTTATCCATTTCCGATGCGAATATCCGACGACGATCCAGACCTCGTCCCATGACGTGATAGTAACCACCTGCTATATGAAGTCTTCCCATTCTTGGCATTCGTTAATACTATTTTAAATAGGCGATTTTGTCAATAACGCATTAAACCATCAGTGTCCCCTAATAAACCGGATCAAATAACCCAACAATTAATAGCGGTTTCTCTTTTAACCTTTGAACGTGCTATCAATCCGGAAATAAACGGGTAAAACTTACCTCGCCTAAAGAACAGAAAAATGAAATCAATGAGTTATGAAACAAAAGGCATGCTGTTCGGATTGATTGGCATTTTCGCCTTTGGCCTGACATTGCCAGCGACAAAAATTGTGTTACCTTATCTTGACCCAGTTTTTATCGGTTTAGGTCGCGCTGTTCTTGCCGCAGTGTTTGCGGCAATATTTCTGATTATATTCCCGCAGAAAATTCCGAGTAAAATTCAATTTCTGCAATTGGCATTAGTGGCACTTGGTGTGGTTATTGGTTTTCCTCTGTTTTCTTCTATTGCAATGGTGTCACTTCCTGCTTCACATGGCGTTATCGTTTTCGGAATTTTACCCTTATTGACCGCTTTTATCGGCATGCTTTTTGGGCATGAAACACCGGATATTTCGTTTTGGATGGTCAGTATTTTCGGCAGTGTTCTTGTGTTGTGTTATGCGTTTCTGCAAAGTGATGGAGGATTTCAATTTGCGGATCTGGCATTATTAATGGCGACAATTTCAGCTGCAATTGGATACGCCATGGGAGCCATGTTGACAAAATCTCTCGGCGGCTGGCAAAC
>JBGMRO010000825.1:0-1681 GCA_048061555.1 Thiohalomonadales bacterium
AGCGCCGCCCAACGAGGACGATTTTGTGGATTCAGCATAGTGATAACCGAATGAATACTCTGCCGCGAGTGACAGATTATTGGTTACCGAATACTCGACCCCCAACAGGGCATCGATACCGTAACGCTCTATTTTAGATGAAGTAGAACTTCCACCGCCGGCATTAACATTATCACCGTTCGATTTAGAGTAATTATACCCGACTTCACCTCCAACATACGGAGAAACAACCGCAATACCCTTGAAATGTCTTACGATACCAAGCGTAAATCCGTAGTAGTCATCATCTCTGGAAACGGAATTGGAGCTAACATCATTACTCGTTTTATTGTCTCCGGTTGTGGAACCCATGTTGAGGCTTGCCGTTATTGCAGATTTCTCGGAAATCCAATACATACCACCAAAACCATATTTGTAGTTTTCAATGGCAAATCCGTTAAAACTAAAATTAAGAGATTTATCACCTTTTTGTCGCGCCAATTCTTGGCCATTCGCGATCAACGGTAAAGACAAAAACACTATCAATACAGCCACTACCTTCCTCATGCCATTCTCCTATGTTTTTTATTCTTCTTCCGAAGAAGTGTCGCTCTCGGTCTAGTATACCCTCGTGCTTTGCTCCTTAGCAATCTATAAACCACGCCAGAGATTGTATTAGCCACCACTACTAATGTAAACTTGGCAACTCATAAGGAAGGGTTAGTGGAGAGCATTTAATGTTAATTAAGCAACTATTTTTTATAACGATGCTGTTGCTGCCGTCCATTGTAGCATCCGAACCTAGCCCCGAGAAACTTACGCAGTTGCTCACCGGTAAATGGGGCGTCACTACCGTAATAGAAGGAATCAACACCTATAGTACGACCGAATTTAAAAGCAACCATGATGTCTATTTCCATCTTACGTTGTCCGGTTCAGATGGCGCGTACAATTACAAGGCTCACGGCACATGGCGGCTGGAAGGAAAGAGCGTGCATATGGAAGTCACTTTTTCAGGTTCGAAGTCATACCTACACGTTGGGGATAAATTAGTTTATAACATCACCCACATCGACACAAAGATATTGAGCTACACGGACGAACGCGGCGGGAAAGTCACCCAAAAACGTATGTAGGGGATTATTAGTCAACAAGAATTTAAAATCCAAATGACAAAACGATTAGCAAAATAAATCTCTTCCATCACGCGCCATCTCACCAGCGATAGCCTTTTCGCTCTGTTTGGTTTGTGTGTATTCCGCTAACTGCTTTGGGTATACAACAATACTATAGTGATGGTCCGGGTAGACGATACATATATTGATTGAGGGAAGGAAGGTTACTACTATGCAAATAAATGTAAATGCATCCTGGGATCCAGAGGCAAGCGTATGGGTCGCTGAGAGCAATGAAGTACCGGGATTAATTGCGGAAGCTGAAAACCTTGATTTACTGAGTCATAAACTGCAGTGCTTGATCCCAGAATTACTGGAACTTAACGGGATGGAACCAGCAAGAGAAATTCCATTTTATCTACACAGCCAGGGACTCGCTTTACGAAATAAGGGGTGCTGAGTTATACGCCTAAAGTTAAAAACGCACTGAAAGCTACTACCTGTTATATGGATCGTCAAGGGAAAGGCGATCACGAGATTTGGTACAGCCCTATTAGCAAAACTTACTTTCCGGTAGATTCAAAAAT
>JBGMRO010000826.1:0-1679 GCA_048061555.1 Thiohalomonadales bacterium
CTTCCCTCCTTCTCATAAAGTAAAATTAGTACGGCTCCCTCTCTGGCATCTTTTTTTGCCTCCAGCGAAAACCTGCTCTCGTCAGAGAGGGTCGGCATCATGATTTTTTGCGCCTCAGGACCTGGCAACTCTGCCAAGAGGGCTGCTCTAAGAAAATTGAATAATGATTCCATGGAAATCAAAACTACTGTGATTCCATGAAATCATTTATTCAACTCGTACTAAATGTGCTAAGCAAAAATTACCTCGCCCGTTTCAACAAAATATACCGCCTTGGCAATGCCAATTTCGCCATCTGCTACCATTTGTCCTAGTATATCGCTCTTCTCTTGAATTTCATTGGCCACGTTATGCACGTTCAGCTTTACGACTTCATCCATAAAATTCATGTCGCCACGCTCAAATTTTGCCTCGCCTACTACTGAGTCAATGGCAGGCTCTATCTTTTTAAGCAGGCCGGTTAAATTTCCCATCTCAACCTGATCTACAGCACCTTTTACTGCGCCGCAACGGCTATGGCCCAAGATCACAATCAGCTTTGAACCGGCTACTTTGCAGGCAAATTCCATACTGCCTAAAATATCCTCGTTTAGCACATTGCCCGCAATTCTTATGCTGAAAATGTCACCCAGGCCCTGATCGAAAATTAATTCAGCAGATACTCTGGAATCGATACAGCTTAAAATGGTGGCAAATGGGTACTGGCCATCCCTGGTTTCATTTACTTGTTCGAGCAAATTTCTGTGCGCTCGTAGGTTATTTACAAATCTTGCGTTGCCTTCTTTAAGGTATTCCAGCGCTATTTCCGGAGTAATACTTGTCTGTGTTTCTTTTGTATGTGTTCTCATGTTAATTTTTTAATAGTCTACAGTTTTTTGATCGCCACGCCCTATGAGTGATACTTTAATATGATTTTCAGGAGCTGTATGGCTAAAGTTATCAATAATCTCAAGCACATCATAATCTACCTTCTGCGAATTGGTAAAGTCTATGGTAACTTCGCTTTTTGGTTCGATCGCATTGAGCGCGGTAAGGATTGCCGCCTTGTTTAGGAAAGTCACTTCCTCGGCCAGCGTTATTTTTATCTTATGTTGATCATTTTCACTTACCTTTTCTTCAATGTGTAAAAAGTGAGAATTTTTGTAATTTCTACGTAGGATGATGAAAACCCAGATAGCTAATCCTAGTCCAATACCGGTAAGTAAATCGGTAAAAACCAAACCCAGGATGGTAATAATAAAAGGGATAAATTGGTCTCTGCCCAATTTGTACATCTGTATAAAAAGCGCCGGTTTAGCTAGCTTATATCCTACCAATAGCAATATACTTGCCAATACTGAGAGCGGGATCAAGTTGAGGATTGAAGGTATGCTAACCACCAAAACTAAAAGCATGATACCATGAAGGATGGTAGATAATTTACTCTTACCTCCTGATTGCACATTGGCCGAACTCCGCACGATTACCTGGGTAATCGGTAAGCCACCAATCAAGCCCGAAATAACATTACCTGTTCCCTGAGCTATCAGTTCTTTATTAGTAGGCGTTACTCGCTTTTGTGGGTCTAGTTTATCTGTCGCCTCAACGCTTAACAGTGTTTCTAGGCTAGCAACAATAGCAATGGTTATCGCCACAATATAAACCTGGGTATTAAATATCTGACTAAAGTCAGGCATAGT
>JBGMRO010000827.1:0-1677 GCA_048061555.1 Thiohalomonadales bacterium
CAGAAAAAAGAATAAAAGCACCTAATATAATTAGTAGCCAGTTCATGGTTTTATTTATATTACCTGGCAATCAACGGGTGTCACACTTGGAAAATAACGACCAAGCTGTGCGGCGCAAACGGAGCGCAGCGTAGTTTGCGTCCGAACGAGCGCATTGTTATGTTTTGGTTTCAGCGACCTTGTAACTTTCTTTCGAGATATGCTTAAAACCCTCAATTATGGACTTCCAATCAGCACCTATTTTAAACTGTTTTAGTTTTTTATTAGTGATTTTGCCGAGAATAATTTTTGCTATCCAAAAGCCCACACGGATACATACAATAAAAACAATTAACATAAAAAACGCGCCTGTACCGCTTGGTGGTTCCGACACAAGAGCAATAACAGCAGCACCATCACCAGCAGCTATAATTAACAGTGCAATTACAGTGGTGATTATGATGGAAGTTGGATAGAGAATTAGAGATAATAGCCTTGACCGGAAATATTGTTCTAGGATTTCGTCATCATACGACATTATTTGTGTGTCATGGTTGTAAACGGCAATATAAGGCCCACGATCTTTCTTTGGCTTGATGCCCAATACAGTCAGTAAATTCCCTTTTCTACAGGTAATATCGAAGTCTACAAGGTTAAAAGAATGCTCTCGACCATCTTCATCAATCAGAAAAAATTCTTGGTAACGCGTTGTGACCGATTTAATTTCAAAATGAACAGGACTTGATGAACTGCTACCTGGATGAGTGTTTGGTATGCCACCTCCACCGCTCCCACTAACCTCCGTCTCGCTTCTGGTGTTAGTCTCAGCAACAATTCCAGTTGTCGCATGCAGGTTTAAAAGCGTGTTGTTCAGTCTTATACTTTTATAATCTTCTGAAACCATGGTATCTCCTTTTTAGTAGCGACGACTTTTAAAACATAACGTGAAGCTGTGCGGCGTGAACGAAGCGCAGCGTAGTGAACGTCCGAACGATCGCCTTGTTGGGCGTCATACCTCATGTGGAATTGGCGGACTCGAGAGTCGTCTTTTAAATTCTTCAGCAAAGCCAACAGTAACATTTACTGCCCATGCTGCACAGCCTGCTCCAAGACATTTATCTGGGAAAAATGCGTTCCCTGGCGCCATGAGCCGGTTCTCCGGAAACAAACCGCGCAAGCTATCAAGTTCGTGCCCTTTAATTCCCGATTCAAGCGTGGCATCCGCTTCTACTGTGGATGGTTCGAAATGTGTCAAAGCATTTCTTAACTTTATCAACAGACGAATGTGCTGCTGAGGTTGAGTTGAAAGGTCGAGCGGCGGTCTCTGAAGCAATGTGAGACAAATACGGTATTTGTCCAGAATGGTATATTTTGCTGTTCGAGGTACTCCAAGTTTCCACATTTCGCCGAGTATCTTTGACTCCTGCGTGGAGATTATAGCTCCTTTTCGTTGGTGGTTATCTGCGGCATCAGTGAAGAGTTCGTTGATCAATGATTCTAGGAATGCAGATGCCATCAGGATTGATGAGTGAACCGTAGCCTTGTGTCGTTTGTCATACCAGTACTGTCCGTTGAACTCGTCCTCGATGCATTTCGCCTCGTCAGCCAATAGTTTTGCGCCCTCCAAATATTCGATGGAAAAATATGAACGGGACTGTATTGTCAGTGATTTCATTATCTGTCTTGTGACGCCCAACG
>JBGMRO010000828.1:0-1675 GCA_048061555.1 Thiohalomonadales bacterium
CTGGTGCGGTTTACACATACTTTGTGGATTCTGGTCTACTATGGTCTGCGTTTGTCGAAAAATTGTTCGCTATTGATGGTGCCACTGGAGATAATTTTGGTTCCAGTGTTGCAATAAGTGGCAATGGTTTGATTCTAGTGGCTGGTGCACCTAACGCCACCGCGACAATTAACAATAATCACATAAGCGGAACGGGGGCAATATACACTTTCACTCGTCGTCCCGATACACCAGCTGGCTGGAATCGCAACCCAGTAAATGGGTCTGCCGCTAATGATTCCGCTTATGGTGATCAATTTGGTTCTGGTATCGCACTGAGTGATGATGGTACTACTCTAGCTGTTTCCTCACCGAGGGCAAGTTTGGATGTTGGAGGAGTAATTGTAAAAAATGCAGGCGCTGTCTACATATACAATTCATCCTTTATAGGGGATAGTGTTTGGGGAAATCCTATTAAATTGGTGTCTGATGAAATCACGGAAAGTAACGCATTCGGTAAAAATATCTTTTTAACTGGTGATGGGCTTACATTGTATGTAGCTGAACCAAGCTTAGCGGTTAGCACTGATAAAACTACCGTACTTGGAGCAGGTGCAATACATATATACCATCGACAGGGCAATAATTGGATAAGAGGTCAGAAGTTGATTGATAATAATCCTACTTCACAAGAGCAGTTTGGTTTCGAGTTCTCGCTCAGTACTGATGGCTCAACAATCATTGTTAGTGCACCTTATTCCGATGTTAAGATTGATAACACCATAATTAGAAGAACAGGAAAGGCCCTTGTTTTCCGCCGTCAAAAAATTGGGACAGACTGGAACCTAATACCAGCTTTGGTTTTAACCGCGCGTGACCCAGCTGAATTTGACTATTTCGGTTATAGCGTAGCTATTAGCGGGGATGGCCGTAACATTAGTGTAGGTGCCCCGGGTGCTGCTAATATCCAGCCTAATATTGGGCCGATACAGAATATTGGTGTATTCTATGAGTTTTAGTGAATTGATAAATTAAAGGAAACTCCTTGTCATACCCTCAAAATTTGTTTCCCAGCAGAGTTGATAAAAATTAATATAATTCAGGTGGCAAGTATTCAGTATTCTAAATACTAGCCATAAGCGAACCTAACAACGGATGTTTATACAAGTTAAAGTTCACCGACCTCATTCAACAACAATGTAATACTGCAGCATTACATCCACTCAAATTTATTATCGCATGTAGATTGGAGTGATTTTATGGACTTCGTCAACCTAGGTTTAGTGGATTCGGTGCCCGCAGTAGAGTCAACTGATTAATTTAGGATGGCTATTGTCTAATATCTTTGCCGATGCGGCTATGCGGCTTCCGCGCGGCGCGCAGGCTAGTTAAAACCCGCCTATACTGGCACTGGCACTGAAATCAGATTGAAAACAAGGGGTCAGACTCTGACGAATCCCCACAAATTTCACGCATTCGTATCAGCGTGTAGGGCGCTTTTCTTTATGTTCGTGACGGCGTCAAAAAATTCACCCACGTAAAACTGTTGCCTTCGTTTTAAGCATTGCCAACCAATAGTAAATATCGATAAAACATTGCGATGACGAACGGTATTCGCTTGATAAAGAATGTGGTATCCCCGTTCTTTTGCCATAACACCCACTATCCATAACAACAACATCGCTATCGCTGCAAT
>JBGMRO010000829.1:0-1670 GCA_048061555.1 Thiohalomonadales bacterium
GAACAAAACGCGTGGCGTATTGTGGATGAAAAATTATAAAAAGACGAATCTTTGCTTGATTCTTTGTATTTTTTCATAGGGATTTAGACCGGTAGTCAAATCGCAATGATACTAATTTAGCATAATAGCTTACAGGTATAATATGGCATATTAATTGCCTTGCTATTTGGGTTGGTTCTAAAAGGGGAGTGTATTGCATACTGTAAAAAATTTCTCCTGGCATTTTCAGGAAAAAATAGCTTCGTTGTGCGGTATTATTGAAAATTTTATGTTCAGGAGATTTAAAAATAAAATAAAAAGAATATTTCGCAGGCTAAGGATACCTGCTCAGAGGAAGATCGTTAATTTAATGCCAGATGGTGAAGTGCGAGGTAATGTTTTACTAGCATACATTATTGATCCATTTTTAGGGAAAGACGGGGCAGCTATTGATAATAAGCATACACATTACTGGGAATCATTTCAGATTGCCCAGACTTTCTTGAATCATCACTATTCTGTTGATGTCATCAGTTATCTTAATCGTACGTTTACGCCTAAAAAGAATTATGATTATTTTATTTCAGCGCGCACCAACCTGGAGAGAATTGCTAACCGGCTAAATGATGATTGTATTAAGGTTGCACATCTTGATACAGCCCATTGGGTGTATAACAATAAGGCAGCTTATGATCGTTTGTCCTCATTGCTGGAAAGGCGGGGAGTAGTCCTGAATGGTGGGAAAAATGTTGAAGAAAACTGGGCTGTTGAGGCTGCAGATGTGGCAACGATTTTAGGTAACAAGTTCACGCGCGAAACTTACGCATATAGCAAAATACCTGTCTATCATATTCCAATTTCTGCTCCTTGTACTTATCCCTGGGATACAGAGAAGAACTTCGATAATTGCCGAAGAAACTATCTTTGGTTTGGAAGTAGTGGTTTCGTCCACAAAGGGCTAGATATTGTGCTCGATACATTTGCTCAGATGCCTGATTACAACCTTGTTGTGTGCGGGCCGTTGGGGCAGGAAAAGCGCTTCGTTGATACCTATCGTAAAGAGCTCTATGATACGCCCAATATCAATACAATTGGATGGGTAGATGTAGAAAGTTCTGAGTTTATTGAAATCGCACGTAATTGTATTGGGCTTGCCTACCCTACTTGCTCTGAAGGGGGGGGAGGTAGTGCAATAACATGCATGCATGCCGGGATTATACCGATTCTAAGCAATGAGGCGAGTGTTGATCTAAACGATAATTGTGGCATATTGCTAAAAGAGAGTTCGGATCAGGAGCTCAAAAAGGCGATTATAACATTGTCTGATTTACCAACTAATAAATTAGAGGAGCTTGCGTATAATTCATGGAGCTTTGCGAATAATAACCATACAAGAGAGCGCTTCGCAGATGAATATGACAAATTTGTATCGGAGATATTGCCTAAGTAATTGCCGAAAATGAAGATTTGTTCGATAACTTGTGAGTGCCATAAAAGTTTAATTTTAACTGGATAAGTGTGAAAACATGATCAAGAAAGTAAGGATGGGAAAATTTTTCCAGATTTTAGCAGCATTTTTTATGCTGTACGGCACAGCATTTGCCCAAGAGCTGGGTGGCGGTAACGTGAGTGCTGCCGGCTATCTTATTGGGCCAGAGGATGTATTGGAAATCTCAGTATGGAAAGAAGAG
>JBGMRO010000830.1:0-1637 GCA_048061555.1 Thiohalomonadales bacterium
AAAATTATTTGCATCACGATATAGGTATTCCATCACACAATAATCTCTCATATCCGCTCTCCTGTTTTTTTGCTGTTATCTCAATTACAAGTAAGATTAATTAGCTGTGTTTTTAGATATAAATCCCCTATTGCATCCTGAGGCACTCGCCATAAAAAACCATGGTCTTTTACACAGCCTGATTTTTCTGACAGGGTGAAATCCAAATATACATTACCGTCTTTGGCCATGTGTACAAAACGAAGTAATGAAGGAGTTTTACAGTACAACAACTGATCAAATCGACAGCCTGTTTTGCCATTTTTTAAGCGCTGAGAAGAAACTGAAACATAGGCGGTCTCATTATGTTTCGAAAGTAATGCCTCTTCTAGTACACTGTCGTCATATTCCAATATCTTGATTTGCTTTTTATTAACCACCACCTTGTCTTTCTTAGCAGCTAAAGAGAAACCTAGTGTATTGGGTGTGCTATTGAATGAAGTGTACAGCGCCTGTCGTTTGCGTTTCTCATCAAAGTAACCAAATTTTTCAACTAACTGATTTTTATCTTTACAAGCCAAGTAGCGCGAAGGCACACGAGAAAATAAAGTTTGTAAAGTTTTACCGTGTTTTGTTTTTAATTCAATCCCCATAAAGTCAGCCTCTTTTGAACTATTTTGAGGAATGCTTAGGTAGCGTTCTAATGAAAGACCATATCGGCCAGACCCTGTACCATGTACTGCTAAATAATCACGGGTACGCAATCGCCTGAGTTTTGCCACTAAAATGTCAATTGGTGACTGACCTTCAAGTTGTATGCGCTTTAAATAATCTAGTACTGAGACTTTCAATGCAGCCTGATAATTTCCCATTGGACGCAGACCATCTGCATAGGGTAACTTTTCTTCATAAAGCACCGCGCTGATATTTTGAAACTTAAGTTCGAAAGCTTTGGTACTTCGCGCAGGGTGGATAGCAGACAATTTCCGATAAAGCTCTGCCTTGTTGGTAGACTTAAGTTTTTGTTGCGCCTCAAGTAGTTCGAAATATGCTGTTATCGCAGTTTGTATTTCTTCTTTTGTCCACGCTATATTTCTTTTCATCAAAAGCTATCCGTTTTCACGACTGTTCCTTCAATTTATATCAACAAAATTGCTGTGCGATGCCAATCTAGATACTGTTTTTGACTATCTCTCAATGTTCCAATATTAGTCGGTGCGCCTTCACCAATAATGCTCATTTTCTGCATTGCATCTCTATCAGCTACATCCGCCAGTAGAATTGAACCATTATTTTCGAAACTTATAAAGCCCTTATCAAATAAGTGATCAATAGTCGGGGTTAGCATAAAACCATTTTCAGGGTCGAGCCGTTCTTCATTAGTTGCACTACGCCAGGGTTTAATGTGACTGGCTATGAGATGTTCTGGTTTAGTGACACCGGTGATTCGGCATCTGTGTTCTCTTTCTAGCAGTAATTTGCGATACTTTCCTTGTCCACGCCTTGCTTTAACAAGTGTTTCTTTTTCGGTGTCTGATATGACATCAGAAGAACGAATACCATCTTCTATTCTGTTTTCCCAAGCTTCGATATGTAAATCGATGGTATCTGATGGCTTAGATACATCTGAGACATGATTTCCTGATACCAATGTTACA
>JBGMRO010000831.1:0-1634 GCA_048061555.1 Thiohalomonadales bacterium
TTGCGGTTTATAATGAGCAAGCCCGAGAAAGCATCATTCGCTCAGGGGTCGCTGCAGCATGGCAGGTTGAGACGGTAGGATGTGCCAGACTGGATTATAGCCACGATTTACGAAATACTGATACAACGGATACACCACGACGTGTAGTTTTATTCTATTTAATTCAGGATACGGCGGGTCTTCCTTATTTCGACGGATCTTTTAGGAAAGAGGGAGAGAATATAGAAGAAAGCGAATCCAGGCCACTTCTCAGCTGGCGCTCGGTAGCGCTGAGAACGAATGCTGCGCTTTTAAAATTTGCCAGGGATAACCCAGGTGTTGACTTGATCTTCAAGGGCAAGACAGGGCATTCTGCCAGCCAGCGAAAACGACTTGGGGGGTCTCTTCCTGAAAATGTAACGGTTCTTAGTGATGGAACTGGCAATCATTTGCTAAAACAGGCCGGTGTTGTAATTGGGTGGAACACGACTGCAGTACTGGAAGCTATCGCTTCTGGACTTCCTACGATTATCCCAATGTTGTTAAGCGATGACGATAGCTTTTTAAAGCCATATATTCTTGATTTAAATGGTGCGGTTATACAGGTTACATCACCAGAAGAACTTGAACAGGCGTTGATGCATGCTGTAAAAAATCGGAATATCTCGCGCGAACTTTCTGATAAGCATAAGCATGTTTTAAAAAAATTTCTTGGAAACGATGATGGGCGTAGTGGCGAGAGGCTACGCAAATTTATTGAAGAAGCAGTATATCGGGAATCACCAAATGCGTTATAGCACATTCATCTCTATACACCTCTCAGGGAACGATACATAATGTTTAACGACTCATCAATTCTTATTACCGGCGGCACGGGCTCATTAGGAAAGCGTCTAGTTCAAACGCTCCAACAGCGCTATAAGCCAAAAAGAATAATCATCTTTTCCCGGGATGAATTGAAGCAATTTGAAATGCAGCAGGAATTTAATGATCCCTGTATGCGTTACTTTATTGGTGATGTTCGAGACCAGGAGCGCCTGAGCCAGGCAATGGATGGCGTGGATTATGTGATCCATGCCGCTGCACTGAAGCAGGTCCCTGCTGCAGAATATAACCCCATGGAATGCATCAAGACCAATATTCATGGTGCGGAAAATGTTATCAAGGCGGCAATAGCCAATGATGTCAAAAAAGTCATTGCATTATCCACAGACAAGGCAGCTAATCCTATTAACCTGTATGGGGCGACTAAATTAGCCTCGGATAAGCTTTTCGTCGCAGCAAATAATATGACGGGTAGGCATCCCACTCGATTTGGTGTAGTGCGATATGGCAATGTGGTCGGATCAAGAGGCTCTGTTGTTCCTTTTTTCAAGAAATTGATCGCAGAAGGCACGGATTTTCTTCCGATTACCCATTCAGACATGACACGATTTTGGATCACCCTGCAGCAGGGTGTTGATTTTGTATTAAAAAACTTTGAGCGCATGCATGGCGGTGAAATTTTTGTACCAAAAATACCATCGGCAACAATTACTGACCTTGCTACATCGTTAGCTCCAGATATACCTCATAAGGTGGTCGGTATTAGACCAGGGGAGAAATTGCACGAGATAATGTGTCCAGCAGATGATTCACATTTAACCATTGAGTTT
>JBGMRO010000832.1:0-1634 GCA_048061555.1 Thiohalomonadales bacterium
GGTGTTGGCTACGGTCTGGAATTATGCAGGCGTTAGTGTTTATTAGGTATCTGCATGAGATTCTTCAAAATGATGAGATTGCATGTCAGCATTGAAGTTATAGGCTGAGTATAACGGCATGAATAGATATAACGAATTATTTTACAGAAGACACTTCGGGTTATGCAGCCAGAGTTGAGTGACACGAAGTTGCACCTTGTTGTACCGCTATGTTGTCCCAATATGTTGGATAAATGTCTATTGTAGATTTATTCGTAAAGACGTATCTGCTGGGCTGATTACCTGCACTATGATGATATTAAGAAGGAAACTCATGGGTGGATGAAATTTAGCTTACTGCCATTCTAGTTTCGCCAACATCTCGTAGTAGGCGCGGGCGCCACGATCCATAAAATAGTAGTTTCGTACACCTGCTTTTTCCAAAGCATATTGTAACCATCGAACTTGCTTGCCTACTTCATCATAGATATAGAGCGTCTTGTTTTCTCTAACTGCTTTTTTTATATAGTCATTAAGTTTTTTCTTGTCGTCCAAGGCCGCCCATCGTTCAATGCCAGGATAAAACCCAACGCCAGCGCGTTGAAATTTATCACGTATATCGATGATGAGTGACTGACGGCGATATTTTAAGATGGATTCACTAAAAGAATCAGGATCCAATAGGCGAGACTTAAAGTGCTTTTTCGCAATGAGTTTATCGAGCTCGACAGGGGACTGTCCTAATAAGACGGCATGTTTTGGAAATGCCTTCGTCCAATCGAATATGCCAGCATCATAGGCTAAGACATTCGTGATGCCTATATCGATGGCCTTTTTTGCCGCGATATAAGATTTCATGCACGTGTGGCCGTTACAATAAAATACTAGCGTTTTAGTGGTGGAATTAGCGAGCTGTCGTATATCTGCTTGGAAAGATGCATTTGCGACAGGGATATTGATCGCTTTTTTAATGCGCAAGGTATCGAATTCAAATTTTGAACGCGCATCGACGATGACGACGGAGTGCCTAATATCAAACAATTTTCCGAGTTCAACGTGGGGTACGTCAGGATATTTTTCCCTGCCGGGAAAACCTTCTACCGCTGAAGCCATCTGTAATGGCAGTAACAATACAAAACAAAAGGATAAAAAACGAAATAAGTACAACATTGCTAAGCTTCCTCTATTGCCCTATCGGTCAGAATGTGAAGAGCCCTTATATTAAATACTTAGCATATGAGAGACTTTTATTCGACTAAGATATAGCAAACATTACGTGGTCTATTAATTTACTCGGTATTTTAATAGCGTGTTTCTAGTCTACTGCAAGTATATTTATATGACAATGTTCCCTGTTATATTTTAACATCGATCCCGATATGCACTGGGTAATTAGCAGTTTTTGGAATAAAAGTTCACTATAATATTCAATATCAGCATATTGCCTACGTAGTTTGTGTTAGGAGACGGTTTGTGTGTAACAACTAAGCAGGACAAGTCCCCGCTTTCGTCGCAAGCTTAAGCCTTGGTGTCACCCATACGTCACATTGCCACGTATCGCAACACAAACCGTTACCATTACCGATAGTACGGCACCAACAATAATCCCTCCGGCAAATGTCTCAGTTGTGAGCGCAACAGCCACTGCTGTAACA
>JBGMRO010000833.1:0-1630 GCA_048061555.1 Thiohalomonadales bacterium
GGGCTTAAAACTGGAGTGGAAGAAGGAAGTCGCCCTTAAACGAAAAGACAGCGCACTCAATGCCCAAGTGGTTAAGGCGATTTTTAAGACTAAGCACCCACTCGAAAACAAGTCTGTCGTAAAGGGTTTGCAACTCGCAAATGGTGATTATGTAATTTTTAGTCTCACGAAGGTCACCGAAGGAAACCTGGCCGATATCGACGAAGCCAAGAAAAAGACGACAAAGAACCGCATGACTAGTGTCTATGGAGACTCGGATTTTTCCCAGTTTGTGTCCGATATCAAGCAATCTGCAAAAATAAACATACGCAAGAATAATATTTAGACTCACTATTTCCCAGCCAATAAGGACGATGCGTGCCTCATCTTAAACTTCATTGGCAAATCCTTATTGCCCTCGGCTTGGCCGTTGTTGCCGGTACACTGACGGGTACCGATGCCTCTATTTTTGGTCTCACCTTTTATAGTGTCTACGTTTTTGTGGGGACACTGTTCCTTAATGCTTTAAAGATGCTGATCGTACCGTTGATTGTTTCGTCGATTATCGTCGGTGTCGCGGGCATTGGCGGGGATGACTCACTCGGGCGTCTGGGTGGCAAGACACTCGGTTATTATTTAATGACAAGCCTATTGGCGATACTGATAGGTCTTTTCGTGGTCAACATTATATCGCCAGGTATTATCGATGGTGAGCCTGTCAAGGACCGCATCGGATTGAGCGGTGATGTGGAAGAAATTAAAGAAAAGGTTGCAGGCAAAGGCTCTGGAGATATCGCAGCGGTATTTCTGCGTATGGTGCCGACGAACGTCTTTGCAGCCGCCGCCAACGGCCAAATGCTGGGTTTGATCTTTTTCAGTATATTGTTCGGGTTTTTTATGACCCGAATAGAAGGGCCTGCGGCGGAAACCTTATTTAATTTCTGGGATGGCATTTATCATGTCATGATGCGAATTACCGATTGGGTGATGATGTTCGCCCCGATTGGCGTATTTGCACTGGTTGCAAAGGTCGTGGCAAGTACGGGTTTTGCAGCGTTTGAACCCTTATTGTTGTTTTTTATATCGGTGGTACTCGCCTTGGCGATACATATGTTTGTCACTATGCCGTTGTTGTTAAAATTCCTGGGCCGCGTAAATCCCCTCAGGCACTACAAGGCGATGGCCCCGGCCATGTTGACTTCCTTTTCTACCGCGTCGTCGTCCGCGACATTGCCTATTACGATGGAGTGTGTCGAGAAAAATGCGGGGGTATCTAACCGGACCACCAGTTTTGTATTGCCCTTAGGTGCCACGATTAATATGGATGGTACCGCGCTGTACGAGTGTGTTGCTGCGATATTTATCGCGCAGGCCTATGGTCTAGAATTAACTTTCGCGACACAATTTACCATCGTGATGGTTGCCTTGCTGACCTCTATCGGCGTCGCGGGTATTCCCGCTGCAAGTTTAGTCGCTATCTCTATAATCTTGGCCGCCATCGGCCTGCCCGTCGAGGCCATCGGATTAATTCTGGTGGTCGATCGCATACTCGACATGTGTCGTACTTCTGTCAATGTCTTCAGCGATTCCTGCGGTGCGGTTATCATTGCCCGTAGCGAAGGCGAAGAAGGTATACTCAGCAAATAGTCCC
>JBGMRO010000834.1:0-1630 GCA_048061555.1 Thiohalomonadales bacterium
ATATAAACAATTATTTAAATAAAACCGTATAATGGATAATATATTGCCAGTTAGCATGACTAGTCCGCAGGAGGTTCTGCATGACTTATCAGGTCGATTTAGGCGCTATCGACTAGACCATCTCAACTGGTCGCGTCGTCATTTGGCGAACCGGTCCGGTGTAGCGGAGTCCACGATTAAACGTTTCGAGAAGACCGGTCAAATTACCATCGAGAATTTGGTGCGGCTGGCTTTTGTGATGAACGCAATAGAACCGCTATTTGCGCTATTCGATCTACCTCCAGTCAAAAGTATTGCAGAATTGGAACGGCAGACGCAACGGCGTCAGCGCGGCAGAATAAGTTCTTAGTTTTGCGATAAGATTATAATACGTCTGAATATGCAAAAACTAAGCGTCTATATTACCCTGGACCACGATATTAAGGTCGGTGTATTGGCCGAGGAAAAAGGCAATGTCCATTTTGAATATGATGTAGAATTTATCGAGCGTGGGCTGGAGATTTCACCCTTAAAGCTACCGCTGTCGCAATCTTATTATCAGAATAGTAGTGGCCCCGGATTATACCGATTGCCTGGCGTAATTTATGATTCCTTACCTGATGGTTGGGGTATGTTAATCATGGACCGAGTATTTCGCAATCATGGTTTGCAGCCCGAGCGCATGGGTGTGCTGGATAGATTGGCCTATCTGGGTAGTCGTGCTATGGGCGCAATGCGTTATGAACCCAGTAAGGATCTGGCGATAGGTGAGGAATTTAAACACCTGGATTTAGGCACCCTGGCGAAGGAGGCCGACGCGATCCTACGTGGCGATACCGAATCCATCATCAAGGAAATCTATCTGACCGGCGGCTCCCCCGGCGGTGCCAGGCCAAAGGCCTTGGTCGGCTTAAATACCGATACAGACGAAGCGGTCTACGGCATACAAAAATTGCCGGTAGATTTTGAATATTATGTCGTGAAATTTCCCGGTCATGATGATCCGGTCTCGATTGGAATAGTAGAATTTGTATATTCCTTAATGGCCAAGGATTGCGGCATAGACATGCCCGATACACACTTAGTCTGTTGTGATGAAGAACGTTATTTTGCCATAAAACGTTTTGATCGTACCGCCACGGCTAAAATACATGCGCATACCCTGGCGGGTATGTTGCACTCGGATTTCAGGAAACCCGAAATTACCTATGAACACTATTTAAAAGTAACCGCTTTCCTAACCAATGATAACCAAATGGTACAGCAGGCATTCCGGCGTATGGTATTTAACGTGTTGGCCTTTAATCGCGATGATCACGCCAAGAATTTCAGTTTTATAATGGACAAGAACGGTAAGTGGTCATTATCACCCGCCTATGATCTAGTCTACTCCACGGGCATGGGCGGTTGGCATACACTGGATATCAGTGGTTCTAAAAATCCCAGTCGACAAGAAATGTTGACCCTCGCGATCGCGCACGGTATTAAAAAAATCAAGGCGCAGCAAATAATCGAGCAAGTCATGCAAGCGGTAAGTCGATGGCGGCAGTTGGCAAAGAACTATGGCGTACGCGCAAGCTTGATTAACGATATACAAAAGTCGATGCGCTCTGTTGGCTAGTCAACAATAAATTTACATTCGGCCCATGGG
>JBGMRO010000835.1:0-1628 GCA_048061555.1 Thiohalomonadales bacterium
TGGACGGGCGCTATGAATTACAGTTACTGAATTGCAAAAAGTCACTTATTGCGAGTCGCGCTTATGGTTTTCGTTTTAAACAAATGTAGTAATTAATGCTTTGGGTATATTTAGCTACTACTCTTTGATAACTAAGCTGCAATTGTCTTAGTGCTGAGCTTTGCTGGCCATATCGTCATATATTTTGTAAATATCTGACGACTAAAGCTTAACGCGAATTCAACAACTAAGTCCCTCACTCTTATTGTGGCTCATCCATGGGTAGTCAATTTTATATCGTCCAGCAACCGTACAAAATCTTTAATGCCCGCGTCGAAAAAATGTAATGATGGTGCGCGAAAAGACAATACGTAGAAATAATCACCGTCCGCAAAGCCGTAGGTCATTTGCTCGATAAAGAGCCCCGCAGAATTTCGATAATGGAACTGCAATAAAAAACCCTCCTGTTTGGCGATTTCCCTAGGTTCATTTCTGGTAATGGTAAATATGCTTACACCGGTTAGCGCTTTTTGTTCGGCAATATATAATTCTACAAGTTCGATGGGTAATCTGCCTCTAGGTAACCCTCTTTTTAGGCTCGGGAATGCCCTTTTTGCGTTAAAACGAATAATATCGATAATATCTAGTCCAAATCCATTTTTACTCAACATGATTCTTTGCAGGCTGTTATCTTTAAACTTGGCATTCGCTGTGCCGCCATAGTTATTAAAATGGTCGTTGTAGATCATCCAGTTTCGTGCGGTGGTAAAATGCAGATGGCCTAGCTGTATCTCCGCATTTTCCTCGGTGATGGGCGTCCAAGTCGATTGGCAGGCAGAGACTAGTAAGCAAGCAGCAAAAACGCTACTGGCTTGTCTGAATATCATTTCGCACCTACCTGGCTGTGTGGCTGCTGGATATACATCTCGATGTAGTGTCGGTCTAATGCCTGCGGTGCGAGTTCCAAATATTTTAGAAAATAACGTCTTGCTTTCTGTGCGTGCCGATATTTCATTAAGTGAATACCCATTGCGCGATAAGCTGGAGCGAACGACGGCCTAAATTTTAGTACATTTTGATAGGCTTGGTATGATCTTTTGTCATCGTTTTTATAATTGCGTTGTCGATAAGCCTCACCAAGGTAATACCAGGTTTGTGGTAGAGATTGTAGTAAATCAGCCTTGCCCTCCAGATCGAAGAGAATCTTTGCGTAATTATACTTCGATAAATTGAGCTGTAACATGAGAATTATTATTTTCGAAATCTTGGCGCGATATTTCTCGCGGCCGATAAAGCCGTCGTGCTCTTTACTTAGGCGTTCAAAATTATTGATGCGCTCGACAAGCTTAGGGTGCGTACTATAAAGATTTTGTGTTTCTACTTTTATAGCTTTGGTTTCTTCTGCGATAATAGAAAACATCCGAGCGGCCTCATGAGTATCGTATCCCGCATTGACTAGGCGATCGAAGCCCATGGTATCTGCTTCGAGTTCTAGTTCTTTCGAATAGTCACTCAGATAGGAACGAGTACGCTGATAACCAAAAAAATCTGAGCCAGATGCAATGTATTTTAATTCTTGTTGTTTTTGCAGTTGGTGGTTGGCGACATAGTGGGCGCCTTCATGTGCTAGTATTGCTGCGATTTGGGCC
>JBGMRO010000836.1:0-1627 GCA_048061555.1 Thiohalomonadales bacterium
AACTTCATTGCTTGCTGCCTCGCGACACAGGAACAAACCTTTTCATTAAAAGCAAGTACTCGAGATAATCCATAATACGAAAGAACACTGTTATACTGCTCGTGATGTTCATCAATTGAATCAAGCGCTATCTTAAAAACGCGTTCTGCTGCTTTATAATCTTTCGCCTTGAGTGCATCCTTTGCATTCTGACAGGCTTGCGTATCCATATAAAAACCTCTAACACTCTATTTTTTCAACATATTGAATTCATAAATGATTTCACCAGAAATAACATTCAGTACGTAAACAATAAGCCTAACTTAACTATATTTTCAGGTTTGTTATATAAATTAAAATAACGTTTCCCACTAACCGTAAGACCGAATTTTTTTGTAATTTCATAGACTGCACCTACTTCAGGATAATAAGATGCGATGTAGTCATCGTTATCCCAATTGTAACCAAGGGCTACCCCCATTCCTGCAAAAAACAAAACTTCCCACCTCAATACGTAACTACCACCCACATCCAGTGTCAAACCTTTGCCATTGGCATCTGATTCCAGATAACTTAAATCAACATGTGATCCGGCGTTCTTATCAAAAAGCAATCCTCCAATAGATGTAACGGTCAGATCATTATTTTCTGCTGGTAAACTACGTTCTATTTGGAGGTAATTCTTTTCAGGTCCTGCTTGTGCAGGTGCAGCAGAAAGTAAGATAATAAACAACAATATATATGCTATAAACTGAATATCCAGGCAGCGCATATTTATGTTTTTATCTTGTCTGTGAAAAATAGTTGGGTGTAAATTTAATATCATTAGTGTTTTTTCCCGTTTTATAAACTCACAAACTATCTGTAATAGGGTGTTCTTGGCAGTTAGCAGCGACACGTGCCATCTACCTACGTTTTGTATATTTTCTAGTGGGTCATCGCCCCAATATGTGAGTTCAGGTGGTACCGTTACCACAAAAGAATCGTGGCATAATGACGGGATATGACGACAATATTTCACATAGATGAAATGTACCTGGGTTATAAGTCTGTTTTACGGACGAACACATCGAGAACCCGGCTCAAGCAGAGGAATGCTCTTTAGACGTTCCATGTTTTTCGGCTCAAAAAAAGCCTGACCTTCTTTCACAAGCTGCTCACCACGGCTAAACTGATCTTCCAGATTATCAGCCCAGCGGCAATAGTGGCTCAGCGATAGATTCTCATCCTTTTTTTCGGTAAGCGCTGTCAGCTCTTTCAGCGGTTTTAATATCTTATCGACAAGCTCTTCACGGATGTTTGCAGCGAATATAGCCAACCCCTGCAATTGCTCAACCTGTTCACGCTGTTCCTGATCAGCATCAGCCAGGCAGGTAAGAACGATATTATCCTCTGGATTCGTAGCTAATTCTTTTAATGCCGACATTAAGGCGATAGGCGATCTTTTGCGTAAATCAGCCAATGACTCATAAAGATAATTCGCACCACCTGGCGCCAACTTAAGTTCTTTTACTCGTTCTTTGATGCCATCGGCTTGCATAAGAACTTTGTTTAATCGAAGCATTTGTTCGTTTGTACGTGTGAGTGCCTTCATTTTGGCTTTTTGTTCATCATATCGAACATCCAAAAATCGTGTTGCACAAGCTTC
>JBGMRO010000837.1:0-1625 GCA_048061555.1 Thiohalomonadales bacterium
CCGCAGGCCGCAGGCGTCATCCACACCGATTTTGAGAAAGGTTTTATCCGCGCCGAGGTCATCGCCTATGATGACTTTATCGCCAACAACGGCGAAGCAGGCGCGAAAGAGGCCGGTAAATGGCGCCTCGAAGGCAAAGAATATCTCACCCAGGACGGCGATGTGATGCATTTTCGTTTTAATGTGTAGACCAGATAGAACGGCCAATATTCAGACAATCTATTGCTGTGATTTCGACAATTTAGTGCGCGCGGCTCTAAATATTCACGAAACGGGTAGAAAGGCGTGTCGCACAGTCGATTTGGCCAAAAAATAGCCCACAAAACTGGACAATAACCCCCAGAGTCACTAAAATTCCGCCTCCAATCCAAAAACATGGCTATGTAGCTCAGTTGGTTAGAGCACAGCATTCATAATGCTGGGGTCGGTGGTTCAAGTCCACCCATAGCCACCATTTTTATCTTGCAATCAACAGTTTATGTCGTTTTACTCATAGGTTGGCCAGAATGGGCAGCTTATTCTTCAAATCCTAGTGCGAAACATCACAAAAAGCCAATCAAAATCAGTAACATATTGATAGTAAGCCTATAGTAGACTATCGTAAACAATGCATAGATTAATTTTGATTACAGTTTTGCGTCAATTTATACCTTAACAATTTTTTTGGCCAACTTGTACTTCAAAAATAACAGAATACTTCTACCTATCTACATACACGATTCACATTCTTCGAATAATTAACTCAGCACCGGAATGAGTAAAGGGTTTTTTGCTTTGTGTTTAATTTGTATGTGGAGCTAAAAGGAGTCGACCTGTGAATAAAGTAATTGCTTAGCCATCGCTTTATTCTAGTTTTTAGTAAATTCGCGCAAATTTAAGCACCATCATGCATAACTTGGTTACATCTATCTTATGAACCAATAAAGAAGTGGACGTTAGTGTAGAAAATACATCCTAAATAATATACGGAACAAGTTGTTATGGGTAAATATTAATTTCGATTTAATAAGGGAGAAGTAATAGTGATACTAAAACGAAGAATCATTTATTGTTTACTGCTGAATTTATTTTTACTTCCATTGCTAGGCTGCAGTAAAGCGGGCGATGCTAATGACCCTAAGCCTGCTAACACTCCGGCACCTTCAATAAGTAGTTTCATTGCCACGCCTAATCCGTCTATTAGTGGAGGGAATGTAGTTTTAACAGCAATATTTTCTGATGGCACAGGTGTAATCAATCAAAATGTCGGGGCAGTTACTTCTGGAGTTTCTGTTACCGTAAACCCCACGAAAACCACGACTTATACATTGACAGTAAATAGCGGTAAGCCCGATTTGCCTCCTGCAGCCATAACTCTAACCGTAAATATTCAGTCGGGTACTGGATATCAAATGGGTGGCGCCATCCAAGGTGCGGCATTGAACTTGTCTGGTGTTGTCACTACCTTCGCCGGCGCAACGGGCGCGCTGGATGTGTCGGGAACGGCCGATGGAATTGGGATAGATGCTCGGTTTAACACACCAGGTGGAATTACTACCGACGGTTCCTATCTATATGTTTCTGATTCACTCAACTCAACTATTCGCCAGATTGAGATCGCCAGTGGTCAGGTATCTACCCTGGCC
>JBGMRO010000838.1:0-1621 GCA_048061555.1 Thiohalomonadales bacterium
TTCCAAGTGAACAAGTTTGGCGCTTTTATATCGGGACAACTGACTCGGCATTCAGATTTGATACCGGTTTAAGTGCAATCAAGGCGTATCGCTTACCCAAGACAACAAAAACCTATAAATTTACCTTGCGTTCATACTCAAATTGTGACAAAAATGTAAACTGTAAAAACAATCATATCCCTATATTTATACCCGTGGTCACGTTCCTCGATAGTAGATTTACGCCAATTTTTTCCCTGCTGCCCGGCGACCTTATACGGTCTACATCGACCCCATCGTTACAAGAATCGCAGGCCTATGAATTTAAGCTTAAGATAGAAGCAAATAACCAGGCAAAATTTCTAATTATTTTTACGACACCGAGCTTAGTAAAAAATAATGTAGAATACTCATATAAACGTGCGGCGTCATTATATCCGCGTAGCGGGGAATCAATAAGCGGGTTACCCTTTGGAGAGTTTAAAATTTCTTTTACCCCATACCCATAAGAAACCTATCCATGATAGAATAATTTGTATAGAGGTATGATTTAAGTATAGAGGTAATATGTACCAAATAGAGTCCGAACATAAAAAGAAAACAGTATCATTAGTCCTCGGTAGCGGCGGCGCCCGAGGATTGGCCCATATTGGTGTCATTCACTGGTTGATCGAAAACGATTATATTATTCGTTCCATATCGGGTACATCAATCGGGGCATTGATTGGAGGTATCTATGCGGCTGGAAAATTAGACACCTATACTCACTGGGCGAAAGCGCTGGAAAAAATAGACGTCATCGGTCTTTTGGATCTATCTTTCCGTGGTACTGGATTATTGAAGGGCGAGCGTATTATTCGAATTATGAAAGACATGATCGGTGATGTTAACATTGAGGATTTACCGATAGCATTCACTGCTATAGCCACCGATATTCAACATCAAAAAGAAGTTTGGATAAATCGTGGGCCGATGTTTGATGCCATTCGCGCATCTATTGCCGTACCGACAGTTTTTACCCCGCATGAATACATGGGAATGCAGCTCCTTGATGGCAGCTTGGTAAATCCGGTACCGATTGCGCCCACATTGAACGATAAAACCGATCTGACGATAGCCGTAAATTTGAGTGGGAAAGCCAGAAACCAATCAGATATAAAAAAACAAATCGTTCCAGTTAATGGAAATGGCTATAAAGAAAAAATAAAAAAATTTGTATCAGGCTTACAACCGAAACAAGAATCAGGCGAGGTCTATGATTTTACATTGTATGAAATTATTGCGAAATCTATGGATACCATGCTAACTCGGATAACGCGATTGCAATTGGCGGCTTATACTCCCGATGTCCTCATATCGATACCGGTCAATGCGGCCTCAATTTACGAGTTTTACCGCGCAAATGAATTAATTGAGTTGGGCTACCAGAAGACGAAACAGGTCTTCGAATGCATGTAACCAAAATAATATTTAGCAATTTCCTCTTAGTCCAAAATTAAGTTGCGGCGCTGTTTGTAATAGACTGCGACCACAAGCAAAATCAGAGCGTGTATTACGACTTTAAACCAAAAATGGATGACGATGCCCTCAATAAGGTGGAGACTGGAGAACCATACTACCCATAATAAGATATTTTTGGATT
>JBGMRO010000839.1:0-1619 GCA_048061555.1 Thiohalomonadales bacterium
TTTGTTGGCAGACGGATAACACTTAGAGCATCTGGCCGAGACTTATATTCAAAATTCTATTCTCCAAAAGTGTTACCACAGAAATGAAAAATATGAAGACGCAGCGAATAAGTATTTGGCAGGAACTTGATGCCTGATTTCAATTTAATCGACGCTGCCCTAGTTTTGCTCGCCTATTTATTCGGATCAATCTCCACTGCGATTATCGTTTGTCGATTGATGGATCTACCAGACCCACGGCTACAGGGTTCTAACAACCCCGGTGCAACGAATGTGCTTCGTTTCGGCGGAAAAAAGGCAGCAGCGATTACCCTATTCGGAGACGCCCTTAAAGGAGTTGTACCTGTTGCTATTGCGCTTTCATTAGGTATCGAGTCCTGGCCACTCGCCATCATCGCGTTCGCCGCCTTTCTAGGGCATCTTTACCCCATTTTTTTTCAATTTCGCGGCGGCAAAGGCGTCGCTACCGCCTTTGGGGTCTTGGCTACCCTCTCTTGGCCCGCCGGTTTATCCATGTTATTAACATGGATAATAATCGCCAAGGTCTTTAGGGTATCTTCTTTAGCCGCGTTACTGGCCGCATTTTTGTCACCCATTTACATTTGGTACTGGACGGGCGAGAATGCTCTGCTAATATTATCCATAGTTATCAGCTTGTTACTAACTTGGCGACACAGGAGTAACATAAAGAAGCTTTTATCAGGTTCAGAAGGTAAAATAAATTAGGAATTTATGCCTGATTTAACCTTCAAGGTTTTAATTTACATAGCATGGAATGCTAAGGATTATAATAATAATGAATATATATATCGGTAATATCCCTAAAGGTACTAGACCATCGGAACTTAAACGTCTGATCAAGGATCAGATAAGACCCAATATTTTTCAGAAACTCTATTCTCGTCTAATCGATTTAGGCCGCTTTGACCAAGGCGTCAATATAAATATCCACAAGCAAAAAAATAAACGCGGCCCGTACCGTTACGGTAAGTTACGTTTTCGGTCAAATCGCCTCGGGGAATTGGCATTAGAAGTGCTGGATGGCTGCACGCTGCGTGGCGAATCGCTGGCTATTCGGCCTTATATACGTCGAAAAAAATCCAATGACCTACGTATCACTCACCACCAGCCACTTTCCCACGGAATTATTGAGCGCCGCAAGAACGATCGACGCGAACATTAGGCCCAGACACGCGATAAGTGAATGCCCGCTCACCACTGCGAGCAGCGTTTCTCTGCCCCTATAACCACCCTGTTTGCCTACAATTCCCTCTAAAGTATTGTTTTTCCTAGCCGATGGTAAAGGTGTGACCATGGCGATCATCGCGCAGCCCACAAGTTTTATTATTAATATAAATCAATGGACACCAGATCTTACGGTGCTCTGCATGGTCAAAAAGTGAAACAAAAGTTGATTTTCAGCGAATCTTACCGGATATTAGTAGCTGAGCCGTTTATGAGTATCGTAATACATCAAAGCCCAGTAGCACAGTGGCACAGCCTTATTTGTGATGCAGAAGCCGTTGCAAGCTACTTTCTCGATGAAGATCTGCAAAGCTATGTGGTCTTCTTGCTCATGCGCTTTGTCAATAATCCTGGCATTAGTGATAAAGTCTTGG
>JBGMRO010000840.1:0-1605 GCA_048061555.1 Thiohalomonadales bacterium
GCTGCGAATGCATGGATGCATTAGAGCAGTCGATCTTGGAGAAATATCCTCGTTTATGGACGGGCACTAAGCAGAGCTATTATTTGAATTCTGCGATTGTCCTTGCTTGTGAAAAATTAAAAAATAAAGTAATGTAGGCGGCACTGTAGTCTCGTTAGAGTACCTGATTACCGATATGCTTACATACTTACATATTCGCATACATACCTACAGATGACTGCAAACTATTAGTACGAGAATAAGGCAAGCTAGTTGCTTGTTAATATCACCCAATCAAAGAGCGCTTTAATTTTGTTATACTAATTCATTGCAGCTCTATGATCTTCATACTAATTAAACGAATCTCTACTTACGTGCTAGACCAGTGCTTTTATAACCCGGACATTAGACCGCACCCATGGATGACATAAGCGCTACCATTTCAAAACCACGGCCACTACCGCTACAGTTCGGTGAATTCTGTGACATCCTTGGCGGACAAACCTGGCTTCAGTTCATCTATAACTTAAAGAGCAACCATCAACAATATCGCGTAAAAATTGTTTCAAAATATAAACCCTCATTAACTGGCAAGAATCGCTTTTTATGTTCTGGAGACTTGCTGGAGCGACAAGCACTAGAGATTTTTTATATTAAACTATCATTAATTTCGCGCATTACAGTTATTGTTAGAGACGCGCACAAACTACTTAACGCCCCCTTGCTAACACTAACGGCTAGTTCGATAAGAATAGCGCTACCTTCGGCTAAAACTTTAGCACCCTCGCTGTGGAATTATGAACTCGCATTTGAAAAATTCGACCCACAGAGCACATCGCCCTTCGTAAACCCCCATGCTTACGATGAAGATTACGAAAATAAACCACAACATGATTTTTATTGTATCGGTATGTTAATAGCGCGCGCTTTACTAGTGAATTACAACCAAACGATGGATGTTGTAAAAACGAGGCTAGATGAAACCGCAAATCTATTGTCGGAAATATACATAGCAAATTGCACGGAACTCGACCCTGAAAAATTAAAGTCGAAACTGCTACAAGTGCTGGATAGTTTTTTGAACGACAATTTTTTCCAGCAATGTAATGTGATTTTTAGGCCTAATTATTATAACAAAGACTTGATTGATCCACATTTGTGGCGCACGGTCATTTATAACTGCTTTCGATTGATAACCAATATCCCCGGTTTTAGCTACTATGCCTACCAAGATTCCATCGAAAACACTCACTGGGATATTGCTGAAGATCTCAATTTAGAGATTTCTGACATTGAACACCAAGCAAAACGAAACCTATTATCTGAATCACTAAACCCTAGCACCGATCTATACGAACTAGCAACCGAATTAACACGCCACGATAACTGGCAAGCCATGTACTTCGACAACGAAAATTCACTAAACAATGAACCATTAAAAGAAGAATTGATTGATTTAAATATATTCGATTTCGAAGATGATTTGACGTACGAACAAACGTTACAAGTAAGCCCCACTGACCATGGCCGTAATTTTAATAGTGAAAGTTCAGCCGCTCTCGAATTTGTAGAGAACATCGCTGACGATTGATGCTTTACCTCAGGATTGCAAAATACAGCGTTTTG
>JBGMRO010000841.1:0-1605 GCA_048061555.1 Thiohalomonadales bacterium
CATTGACCGTCGTGCTTAAGCTAACCTGTATTATCAAAGCACTGACGCAATAAATAAATTTCTTCTTAGTCACGCCATGACTCCGGGTATATATCACTGCTCGCTGCCTTTTGACTTTTTTAATAGGTCATAATTTATTATACCGTTGTCTGGCACACCATTAACGTTTTTATGGATCGGCGCTTACGGTACTACAATAATATCACCACTTTTTAATTCTATGTTTTGGAACAAATCGATGCCGTGTTCTATGTCGCTATAGTCGAAGCTAAACACCGATTGCGTATCTTCCGTGCGGCGAATTATTTTTATATCGTCGGGTGAGGCAAAACGGGTAAAACCACCGGCCGCACTGAGCGCTTGAACGACGTCTAGTGGTCGATTCATTAGCACGGGTCCGGCTTTATTCACTTTGCCGATAATGTAAACGATGTTACCCAAGGGTTGTTTTACCGCCACTGCGATAACCTGATCGGGCATGTATTTTTTCAACTTCACGGTGATTTCTTGACTGATCTCATACACAGTTTTATTTGCGGCAATAATTTCTCCTGCCAATGGGATCGTGAATGCGCCATCTGGTTTGACCAGAACTTCCAATTGCATATCAGGTTCCCGCCAAGCCAATATCTGTAGGATATCCCCTGGTTGTACTAAATAGGCCCACCGCTGTTCGTCTCGTTTTGCCGCTAGCGCCTGCGCAAACGTACTCATTGCGGCAAACATCGTTACTAGCGTTATAATTATTATCCTGGCTCTCATGCAAACTCCTGCTTGCGCGGTTTTAATACAACTTTTAATCCAACTATCGTAACTACTCACCTTACTGAGCACTTACTCGTTCCTAGGCGGGAGCGCATTGGATCGTGGGAACACTATCCGGGGCTGAAGCCCCAGCTCCAGCTTAGTTTGCGGATATTCAGTATCATGCAAACCTATAGGCTCGCAATCTCGTATGCAGCCCATATCATTCGCCATAGCGCATCTGCAGGGGCTAGTATTCCCGCATCTGTGGTTAGATGTGCTTCGGATTTTTTAACGACCTGCCGACACTGCGTTCGATTCTGTAACGATGGAATACATAAGTGTAGCTTTGCTAGAAATCCCTTCCGAAGCAATTTTATTAAATTCTCGGGTATTTAGCCAATTTTTAATAGTGTAATTATTACAGGCTAACGAGGAAGAAAGTAGTGCAATTTTAACCAAATACCTGGTTAATTACCAGCCATTAGCGGCACTAATCGACTTATAATATGGGCGATTTCTGAACGATTCGATTCATCGGAAGTCGATAAATTAATGCACTAATTCAAGATCTTACGTTGATTTCCCGCTATTACAACGGAGCCATGGCAAGGAAATATTGATTCTGATTATCGAGGTAAATAAAACAGGTATTAGCTAGAAAAGGCAGCGGTACTTGTAAGGTACCGCTGTAGATGAATAGTAACTACTCATTCCACCATAATATCGACTAATTTTTAGACCGAACAAGAGATGACATTAATATTTTGGTGTTGATATCTAGATTGGCATGTGGGGACAAAAAGATGTGCCCACCCTACAAAAACCGTCTTAAGGGTGAGTTAAATGGTAGGGTGGGGA
>JBGMRO010000842.1:0-1602 GCA_048061555.1 Thiohalomonadales bacterium
CCTTTAAAAAAATACCCAAACAACGGGGTCCTCAAATCCTCGTAACGAAGTATGAACTTTTCCAGTGTAGCGATCATGGGTTCTTCAAACGCCGTGAAAAACGACAGTACGTCTTGTTGCCCGTTGACCAGTTTATCGAGCGTGTCATGCTCAAGTTGTTTATTGAGTCGTGCAAATAATTGCAGGCCGATCAGGGTGGCCATACCGTGGGTGGTGGTAAGCAGGTTAAAGACTTTGAAATTATCCTTTGCCAGGGTATGGGCTATCTCTGCGGTGCAGGTAAGGGCAAAACGAAGATTTTTGTTAGCGATATTATATTGTAAGCCAGGGAAAATTTCTTCAATCGCTTGTTCGCATTGCTCAAAAGCAAAGATGTCCTTGATGTCGATTTTGTCGGAATATTCAACCATTTTCCGCAACTTGCCTTTCAGGCTTTGCTCAATACCATTCAACTCTTGTTCAAGCTCAATTTTTTTAGCCGCGGCCACTCGGTGATGGCGCCGTATTCGCTCGATGGACTGGTTAGATAATATTTTGGCATAAGTATTATTGGAACGACCAAAGCGTAATATCGGATTCTGAAAATCTTCTTCCAGCCGAACACTGTTTAAGGTTTCTTTAAGTTTGTCCTCAACGACATCGAGAGCTTCAATTTTATCCGAGAGCACCAGCACATTACGTTTATTGAGAATAGCCTCAAAGGCGAGCGACACAATAGTGTGAGACTTACCGGTACCAGGTGGACCCGAGACGGAGATTAATCGACACTTGTTATCGTAAATCGCATTGGCAATCTTACGCTGTTCTTCATTCATCGGAATCGGCGCACGGCAGACCAAGCGATCTTCCATGGGCATGCCGCTCCACTGGGTATCCATGCACTTGTTAATAGATACTGGTTCTGTTTTAAGAAATCCTAAAATTAATTGCTGGAAATCTTTAAAGATTGGACTATCGCTATCAGCCATGTCGAGCAAGGCTTCATAGTCATTGATCAAGGCTTCGTCGCTGCGCTCAAAAGCCGAGAGGTAGACCGAATTTGTTATGCTGGCCATGGCGGAATGGGCTTTCTGAGGATGCACGTTTAATATATTGATCGGGGGTCGGAGCATTAAAGCACTGTCCCATTCATCAAGGAGCGATTGCATCACCTTGCAAAACACGTCGTCCTTATTAAGGTAAATTATCCTATCTTTAATGACCGATGTGGCCGTTGTTTTATTGGCACGGGCTATTTCCTGAATCACGTAGTCGATGGCGCGTTTATTAATATACAGATGAGGTTTTGCACTTAGCGTAAAAATACTTTCTTCTAACCTGACCTCCAAAGGGAGATAGAACAGGGGATAACTGCGTTTATCAAAATGCAGGTCGCACAGATAGAGATAGACTTCATTATTTTCCTTGACCTTGAGCGTTTTGCGCAACTCCAGCAGATCGGTATAAACATCTGAACTGCTAAAATCAGAAAAATATTGAAGCGTGCGATAACGCACTGTTTCCGGGTTGATCAGTTCATCAATAATGGCGTCAAATTCATCAAAGATATTTTCAACAAGAGCACTGTTAAGCGCATGGGAAATGGTTTCATCAGAATAACCG
>JBGMRO010000843.1:0-1592 GCA_048061555.1 Thiohalomonadales bacterium
TAACAATTTGGCTACCTGAAATTGATAAGTAAATATTCGAAGTAGGAATATCGTCAGCAGGAGGATCATCTTTTTTGCACGCGCTTAAGGCGAGTAAAAAAATTAATAAGCTTAACTGAATAATACGATATTGAAAAATATTTTTCATTTGCACCCAGTATTATTTTCAACAAGTACAAATTATAGCGAATATCCGTTTGAAATAAAATAGATCATTGCTTTCCCGTAAGTTTTTAGATACCAGTGATTAAGTGAGGGCTCTATTTATTATCCCTTTGAGGGGTAATTGGAATCGGGGTAACCCAATAATGACCGTAATCCTCGTGGGATCTACTTTTGGTTCCGCAGGGGCGATTCCCAAGATGTCTTCTCTTGCTTCGCAATTCACATTACGGTAGTCGAGCTTCTATGCATCGCTATGGACGGCGATGATAATGTATGGGTAGAAAAGCGCGAGCAAAAATACACGAGGATTGCCTAATCTCACTTAATTTTGACGAGAGCGATTGTGATCGCTGCGAAATTTTTCTTTTTATAATATAGATTGAGGTGCAAAAATCGCATTTTGGGATCGATATTGACCGGGTGGAAGGCCGCGACTTCTGCGGAAGATTTTACTAAACGCGGTTTCAGAATCGTATCCAACTTTAGATGCCACCACGATGATGGGCGAATTTGATTCTCGCAACAAATTTGCCGCAAGATCCATGCGCCAACGCGTAACGTATGCTAGAGGCGACTCTCCTACTAAATCGTTAAATCGTTTGGCAAACGCAGCCCTGGACATCGAAGCAGAGCTTGCTAATTTATCAACCGTCCAACGTTGCTGCGGGGACTCATGTATTAATGTGAGAATTTTACCAATGCGAGGATCACGTAACGCTCCTAGCCACCCGGCACTTCTTTCCGGCTGCAATTCCAACCAAGCACGTACAATATAAACAAAAAGGATATTCATTAATTGTTGTTTAACTGCCGTCGAACCAGGTTCTGACTCACAATTTTCCTGCATTAGCAATCGTATTAAAACCTGCAGTTTGTCATTGTTGAGTGTCTGATCTGCCGGTAAATGGATTACGGGCGATAACAACGAAAGTAGAGGGTGTAAATTATGTTGTTCAAAGTAAAACGCTCCGCAAAACAAATCAGTAGAACCTGATATAGCGCGAGCATTTTCTGGTTGCGAATTCGCTACTGTGTCGTAATCTCTTATTTCTGTGTCAGGATGATTCGTCAAAATATGCCCTTCGCCATGTGCTATTAAGGCTACATCACCTTGGTTCAAATGAATGGGAGCAGAATCACTGCCTGTTATTAACCAGCAGCTTCCACGGCTTGCGATATGAAATGTTGCCACTCTCGCTGGTTCAATTTTGAATCCCCAAGGTGGTGCAAAAGTGGTATATCCTAGATAAGAGTTACCAAATCGTGTTACCGCGAGCACATCAGCAAGAACGTCCATCATAAACCTCCAAAAAAGACTTCGAAGCCAACTCTATCACTATTTTCCATAAATCCACATCACTTAGACGAATGAATAGTTAATTGAGTGTTACAGCCCTATTTTATATATTTTATTAGAAATAGTATAA
>JBGMRO010000844.1:0-1590 GCA_048061555.1 Thiohalomonadales bacterium
GTGTATGTTGAAGATCGTGACTATGTACGAAATACGGTCAAACAGTGTTATATGAGCGTGGAACCTAGCGAATTCGAGTTTAGAGTTAAAACTAAAAGCGAAGAAATACGTTGGATATATGCAATACTTAGGTTAGAAAAAGACAAGCGCGGTATACCGCGAAAAATTTCGGGTATTTTACAGAATATTTCGGCGCGTAAGATTAGTGAGGAGCGAGCACAATTACTACAAATGCAGTTGCAGCAATCTCAAAAAATGGAGGCGATAGGGCAATTGACAGGCGGAATTGCGCATGACTTTAACAATATATTGGCAGCCATCATGGGTTATACAGGTCTTGCGCTCGATCGATGTATGGATGGGGATAGTGTGCGCCTCAAAGAATACCTAGACGAGGTATACCACGCGGGTGAAAGAGCTACCGACTTAATCACTCAAATGATGACATTTAGTCGAACCAGTATTAACGAACCACAGAACTTATCTATAATCCCTGTGCTGAATGAGGTTTGCAAGATGCTCGCTTCGATTCTTCCATCTAGTATCCGTGTCAGTAAAAATTTCGAAAAAAATCTACCGAACATTTTGATCGATCCTATACAGCTTCAGCAAGTCATAATGAATATTTGCATAAATGCTAGGGATGCGATGACTGGAAAGGGTGAGCTGCTCATAACGGTAAAATCGACAACATTTACCACGAAGAACGTCAATACAAATCCAAATCAGTCAGATGTTTATAGCCAAATTATTAGTTGTGAGTCCTGTCACGAAATCATTAAAGATGAATCTTATCTTCAATTATCAATCGGTGATAATGGGCAAGGCATCAAGTCTTCAGATTGGTTTCATTTATTTGAACCTTTTTTTACGACTAAGGATGTCGGTAAAGGTACAGGAATGGGCTTATCGATGGTTCATGGTATCGTGCATGAACATAATGGCCACATATTGATAGATTCATGTGTCGGTAAAGGAACTACGTTTAAAATTTTGTTTCCCTGCATATCGAGCGACGTAAAACCAATTTCACCTATCGTTCGCACTGAAGTTGATGCTAAGCCATCAGCCAACAAGGCGAACATATTAGTTGTCGACGACGAGGAATCGATGGCTCGTTACATTGCAGCGGTGCTTGAAAAAAATGGTCATCATGTTACTGTTTTCACAAGTAGCAAGAAAGCCCTGCAATCTTATCAGAGAGAGCCTGGTTTATATGATTTATTGGTCACCGACCAAACCATGCCTGAGCTCACCGGGGCGGAATTATCCAAGGCCATACTTGCTTATAATTCAGAATTTCCGATTATTTTGTGTACGGGTTACAGCGAATCGCTCAGTGAAGATCAGGCGATTCGAATGGGGATTAAGAAATACCTTTACAAGCCAGTAGAGACGGCGACGTTATTGAATGTAACAAACGATCTTCTAGCCTTTGCCGAGTGTAGTACGGAATAAAATTCCCCATTACTTAGTGCCCATCTATTAGTAGCAGCTTGTTCTGCGTATTTTGCAGAATATAGTGTTACTTATCATGGTTTATCGATAAACGGTCTATTTCTCCCACTATGCAGTACCTCGAATAATGAC
>JBGMRO010000845.1:0-1583 GCA_048061555.1 Thiohalomonadales bacterium
ATGTAATTTATTTTCAACATGCCAGTGTTCACGCGTTGATTCTAAAAAACTGGCCGCGGACTTTTTACAACTTGCAATATATACTCGATATTCAGTCGTTGTTTTTCCATTCATTGTTCGTTCTGATTCAATGATCACAAAGGCCACTATTCCTTTCCAGATGCTTATGTCAAATGCAAGCTTGTCCAACTCTGTGAAAACCCAGCAGCGTCTTGTTTCGATACGACCATGTCCTTTATTTGTCTGTTCCGAAAAATCATAATAATGTTCGTCAAAGCTGGCATCATCTGATTCAAAGAATACCTCATTTATTGCTTCGTATAGATTAGGTTGATTTTCTTTGACAGCAAGTAAATAATCCGCACCTCGATCAAGAATTTTCTCTGCGATTTTCTTTTGGCATCCCATTGCATCAATTGTTACTAAACATTTTTCAATCGATAACATGTCAAGTAGCATCGGTATTGCTGTGATTTCATTGGACTTTTCTTCTGTTTTAAACTGACCTAACACAATCTCATTGCTAGTTGACCACGCACTGACTATATGAATTGCTTGCTTATCGTTGCTTTTGTCATGAGAACGGCGCAATGTTTTTCCATCGATAGAAATCACCTCGCCAGGTAATAAAGTTGAGATTGAGGAGACCCAGTCAATGAAACATTTTTCAAATTGCTCGCTATTTAGTTTCGCAAAAACATCATTGAAAGTATCATGTGAAGGAATACCGTTTGGTAATGATAAAAAAGTGTGAAACCAATCTTCTTTAGCACGGCCATAAGCGGCAATACTTGTCCAATGATTAGCACCGCAAATCGCTCCACACAAGGCTATGACTAAAATATCAACAAACAAATGAAATTTATTTTTAGTTTCTCTTCTTGGGTCTTCCATGACATTAAAATGTGGGCCTTACTCATAGTCTCGGCCAAAGCGCATAAATATCAATCACACATTAGTATGTAATTTGATCGATAAGGTGGCTTTATAGAAAAAAACACAAAGAGCAACACAGAGAGATTGAAATTGGTGGTTTTCTTTGCAAGTATTGAGTCTGCAAACGTAGTACCCACAAAAAAAACCACACACTGATATATTTATATGGAAATGACCCAAAAATCAAGCTTTAAAAATCAAAAAACTCGCCTAGAAAACAATCAAAAAATTATTCAATTTGAAAAGGCACTTAAAGAATCTGGAAGTCAGCGTAAGGCAGAGGAATTAACCGGCACTCCCAGAACCACCTATCAACATTGGAACAATCGCCAACAAAAACGTGACCTTAATGACGTAGTGGAGGATTTTTTCAGGCAACCAGAAGGGGTGGAATTTTTACATCGTCTGACTCTAGCGGCGGAGTTTGTTATTACTCAACTCAGTGGATCAGGCGCAGGCGTTGTTCAAAAATTTTATGAGCTAAGCCAGCTGGACAAGCTCGTGGCTTGCTCGGATGGCAGTTTGCATAAACGCATATCGAAGCTTGAAAATAACCTGATTGAATTTGGCGAGACGCAATTCGAAAAATTAGGTAAAAACATGCCCGCAAAGGCAGTGACTTGTGCTTTGGATGAAACCTTCCCGTC
>JBGMRO010000846.1:0-1581 GCA_048061555.1 Thiohalomonadales bacterium
AGATTAAATTCTTCGTCCATAGATTTATGTAAAATTCTGATAATTTCAACAACGCTTTTTTCGTTTTGCTTGTAGAAAATTAGGTGGTTGCCTTGTGGAAATTTTCGGTAGTCTTTTTTAATATCGTCACAAGTCACACCTAGCTTTGGATTCTCGGCTAGTTGCGTAAAGCAGTCATCTAATTGTTTGAGGTAAATGTTTCTTTGCTTATGTCCCCACTTTCGAGAAGTAAAGCGACCGATTGCTAGAAGGTCAATTTGTGCTTTTCTACTGACCTTATAAGAGCACATTAGTTGATTTCGTTATCGAGTTCCTGTATCAATTTATCATAGGAATAATCTGAAAAACCGCTTTTTTCACCTTCGTCAAGCATAGCTCTGAGCATATCTAACTTGGCTTCTGAAGATTCAAGCATCCTCAAGCCGGCCCTTACTACCTCGCTCGCTGAACCATATCGGCCAATTTTAACCCTTTTGGATATAAACTCATCAAAGTGAGATCCGAGTGAAATACTGGTATTTTTTGCCATATTAGGTTACTCCATGCTGTACCAACAAGTACCATATTTTGGTAGTATAGCCAAGAAAGCATAACAAGGCAAATCAACATACGATCGATTTAACTTTAGTAAAAGAGTAATAGGGGTCAATCCTATTGTATAACTCATATTTTTTTACTATACTTTCACCATGCCCCGCCCAGCCAGAATTGAATATGAAAATGCCTTCTATCACGTCACGAATCGAGGTAGAGGTCGACAGTCCGTATTTCACAATGCGGCATTTTACCGTCTGTTCTTGGATACATTAGCGGAATCACATGAACGATTTGATGCCGTATTTCATGCTTATTGTTTACTGGGGAATCACTACCATTTACTCATAGAAACACCGCGAGCAAACTTGGGACGTATAATGCGGCATATTAATGGCGTTTATACCCAGCGTTATAATCGATTAAAGAAAACAGATGGACCGTTGTTTCGTGGTCGATACAAAGCGATTATAGTGGACGAAGACGCTTATCTGCTGCAATTATCGCGGTATATTCATCGAAACCCAATAGAAGTCAAAGCGATTAAAACGAGACTAGAAGAATATAAATGGTCGAGTTATCCTGCCTACATTGGTACATCACCGGCTCCGCCCTGGCTGTATCAAGAAATGACGTACCAAATGTTAGGAAACAAACAGCGGTATAAAGGTTATCGAACCTATGTAGAGGCGGGGATCGATGAAGACATCGCACGTTTCTACAATAAAGGAAATATCGCTGCCGTACTAGGCGATAAGGTTTTTCGGGAGTCGGTATATGAACAAAATGAGGGTGTAGACTCGGCCGTGCTGCAAGCCACGCTTAGACATCGCCCAAGTCTCAAGGCGATAGTAACTGCGGTTGCAAAGGAGTATAAATTGCCGGAGGCGAATATCGTTCAATCCGGTAGTGATCGTAGAGTTCGTAATGATGCTCGGAAATTGGCTATATATTGTTGTCAGATAATTGGAGATATCCCCCTTGCTGAAATTGCGAATGGTTTTGGTTTGGGTCACGTAGGTAGTGTATCAAGACTAATTTATGACA
>JBGMRO010000847.1:0-1569 GCA_048061555.1 Thiohalomonadales bacterium
TGCCTTATTGGCATGATTACGAACACGATTGTCCACCGCATTATTCCTTGTGGATTGCATATCAGTTTTCGAGGTAGATTCGTTGGGCGACTCATGAGTATCCCGATTGACCGACAGAGTTTGAGCAAACTTTGCCGATGATTTGCCTTGTGGTTTAACTTTCTGCACCGTAGTCTGCATTATTTTCGCAGCATCTCCTGCACCCGTCTGTAGATTATCGATCATTTTTTTAATTTCTTGGGTGGACTGCTGGGTTCGACTAGCTAAATGTCTAACTTCATCGGCAACAACCGCAAAACCGCGTCCTTTCTCACCCGCTTTTGCTGCTTCTATCGCAGCATCCAGGGCCAGTAAGTTTGTCTGTTCTGCAATTCCCTGAATAACATCCAGTATCACGCCTATACTTTCGCTATCGTGTTCCAGTTTTTGTATAACATGGGTTGCTTTATCGACCTCACCCGCCAAGGGACTCATCGCCGGCGGTACATCGGCTGTAATCGGCTTAGACTTTTTCTGTTTGGCCTGAGACGGCTCCGGTTTCTCAGATCGAACTGGCTCGCGCTGTGATGGCAAGCGGTCTGATTGACGTCGTTTAGACTTATCTGTTTGCGTGCTAACGAGGGAGCGATTCTCCTGAGTAATAGTCGCCATATTATTGACCGCCAGGGAAACCTGATCGGTGGATTTCGCAATTTGTGTAATCGAAGAATTTAGGCAAGCCGTCATTTTATTTACGCTATCGGCGATACCTGCAACCATTTTATTGGTGTTCACTGGACAACGCACTGACAAATCACCAGAACCGACCGCATCGACAACTTCAGCGACTTTATTGAGGTTTATTCCTACCATGGTGATAAAAATCGCATAGAACGCTGCACCAAAAAACAGGCCTCCCATTGCGCTACCGAATAAAAACCAACTATTGCTAACTTCAATCCAGCTTATAAAAAAACTCGCATACAAAGGAAAAATCACCCCACCGAGTAAACCGAATACCAAGCAAACAATAAGCAGTGAATGACTTCGCCCTACGGCCCGATTTTGTAGGAGATTAACAGCTATACCCATCAACAACACCCTTCATCAATAAAATCCACTATTAGAACCAAAAAACTTAAAATTTAATTACTGCCACCAGCGCTGCGTTCATTAAGTATCTTGTTACCTTAATCCTGATTTTTAAAGGCAATTATTAAGCCACTTTGTGGCCTATATACCTATCTGCAGATTTATTTATGTACAATAATTGATCATTGTATCAGAATAATTGTGCCGAGGTCACCTATCAGACAATAATGTATCTATGCTGGCAACATAGGATCGCCCCTATATAGTTTAATAAGTGGAGCTAGGTCGTTGTAACTTAATGAATTTAGTATCTCCCTCACGGCTGGGCTCGGGTAGGGCATCCGCCAGACATTGCAATACTTTTAGTGCAGTCGCTCGATAGGCCGTCAATTTTCCCCCGTAAATACTCACGAAGCGGTGGGGATCTGCGACATCGTGTACTAAACACGTCTCACGCGGGCGTTTAAACGCGGCCTGATCGGAAGTCGGTAATACGCG
>JBGMRO010000848.1:0-1566 GCA_048061555.1 Thiohalomonadales bacterium
AGGCCAACGCCGAGTCTTGCTCCGCTTTATCGACGGCGGTATAGGCTGCGGCATTGACGATCCACTCGGGCTTTAGTTCAACGACTTTTTGTGAGACCGCGTCTTGCTCGCTAATATCCAAGCTGTCTAGGTCTACTTCGAATAATTCGATATTCGCGGCCACGGTCCGTGAGAGTTCCCAACCCAATTGACCGTAAGCACCTGCGACAAGGACGCGTGTTTTATTATTCTGATGATTCACGGCAATTTCACAGCATCTTTAAATGAATCGGCTTGCGAATCTTTCTCGGATAATATGGGTGATCGGTTATCGATCAGCGGCCATTTGATATTGATATCGGGATCGTCCCATCGGATAGCGCGCTCGTATTGCGGCATATAATAGTCACTACACTTGTAGGTAAATTCGGCTTGTTCTGATAACACATAGAAACCATGCGCAAAACCTGCAGGCACCCAGAGCATTTTTTTGTTTTCGGCTGTGAGTATTTCACCAACCCATTGCCCAAACGTTGCCGAGCTCTCACGCAGGTCTACGGCCACATCGAAGACCTCTCCGGCAATTACGCGTACCAATTTGCCTTGCGTGTGTCGCAGCTGATAATGTAAACCTCTTAAGATGCCTTGTGATGATAGGCTGTGATTGTCCTGTACAAAGGAAACGTCTATACCCACATCAGAAAATGTTTTACGGTTCCAGGTTTCCATGAAGTAACCGCGTTCGTCGCCAAATACCTTGGGTTCTAAGACGATGATTTCAGGGATGCGGGAGTTTTTTGTGGACTTCATAGAGGTACTTTTTGCTTTGCAAATCTTGTCGGGATGTTGGTTTATTGAGTTAGGTCTTTTTTATCGAGTATTTGCATTAGATATTGACCGTAACCATTTTTTAATAGGGGTTCGGCGAGTTTCTGTAGCTGCGCTGCACTGATATGACCCATGTGATAGGCGATCTCTTCCGGGCAGGCGATCTTAAGACTTTGGCGGGATTCTACCACCTCGATAAAATTTGCCGCCTGTAATAAGGTTTCATGCGTGCCCGTATCTAACCATGCGATACCCCGGCCCAGCAATTCTACCGATAACTCGCCACGTTCTAGATAAACACGGTTCACATCGGTAATCTCTAGCTCGCCACGTGGTGAGGGTTTCAGATCCTTCGCAATAGACAGTACTTGATTGTCGTAAAAATAAAGCCCGGTTACCGCGTAATTCGAGCGTGCTTGGCTGGGTTTTTCTTCGATGTGTATCGCCTTACCATTGGCGTCAAAATCTACTACGCCATATCTTTCTGGATCTCTGACATAATAACCAAAGACGGTCGCACCCTCGGTTAGAGTCGCCGCATTTTTTAAGGTACTAGAAAAATTCGCACCATAAAAGATGTTATCACCCAAAACCAAACAGACAGGATCTCGATCAATAAATGATGCTCCGATCAGAAATGCCTGCGCCAAGCCACCCGGTTCGGGTTGCACGGCATACTTTATATTAATCCCCCATTGTGACCCATCGGCCAACAGGGACTGAAATTGTGATTGATCTGCTGGTGTCGTAATAATAAGA
>JBGMRO010000849.1:0-1555 GCA_048061555.1 Thiohalomonadales bacterium
AAATGTAGGCGTCAGCTAAAGCTAACTCCTACAGTTGCTGTTTTGCTATGATTTTTTAGCAGTATCCTTAGTGGTGTGATTTAATTGTCGATGAAATGAACGCGTCCAAAAGAGGAAACAGTTAATTTACCACAGAGGTCCATAGATTCCGTGGACAGATTTTCTGCATTGTCGCAAACTTTTTTGACTAATCCAAGTGTGATGTAGCGGAGTGAGTTTGATGTGTTTTCAAGAATTTTGTATGCTTTCATATAGCCTTCAATAGCGCCCTGATCATCCCCCTTGTGATGGCTTGTGATGGCTAACAAAGTAATGGCTATAGCATTTTCCCTTTTGTTTTCTTGCGTGGGTTTGAATGCTTTCTTGATTATGTTTATATTTTTTTCACTTAGCGTTAAATACACATTGTTTTGAACGGTCGTTTTGTTTTTTTCAAGATCACTAATCGCTGAGTTTAGCTCTCCTAACAAGAAGCCCAAAATTTCTTTTTGGTGGTCGAGAAAAAACGTATTATTATTGGCGTGCATAGTAAATATTAATTTTAAATACTCGGCGGCACTCGCCTGACTTTTGTGACGCTGCAGCGCTGGTATTTGCAGATGTCGAATGTAATCTGAATCGATGTTTTGTTGTAAAGCCACATTGAAATGGTATTGTGCCTTTTGGGTTAACTCAGCATCTGTCAGTGCTTCTTTTAGTGCAGATTCATCATACTTGGTGAGGTACCAAAGTCCTTTATAGATATTGGCATAAACGTATGAATCGTCCAGTGCCAGTGCCATGTCCAGATATAAGTTGTAATCTACCTCTTTATATCCACGTCGGTATAGTAAGCGGCTTGCTCTTGCAATATGAGTGAATGCAATAACATCATTTTCAGATGTACTGCCAAGATTGTGATACAAAACATTAAGTGAATGGATAATGGCTTGAGCTTCGTCAGCGCTTGTAGCGTAGCCACTATTTCTGATATTGTTTACCGCTATTTGCATTTGCAGGGTAGCGACTTCTTCGGAAACGGGGGATATTTTTTTAGCATCCGCCAGTAATTTTCGTGCACCGGCGTATTCCCCGGCATCCATTAATATCGATGCCGATTTGGCGAGGCGACTGACATATTCAGATTTTTCAAACCACGCGTCGGCAAACCGATTTAATTCCATCACCGCAAAGATGAGTGTAAATATAACAGTAATGGCGCTGAGTTCTTTGAGTGAGTTCAGTATGGTTTTAGCAAACTGTTTAGTTTGATGGGTTTGGCATTGCGGGCATATTGTTGCATCGGCCCAGATTAATTCTTTGCAGGCTTTGCATTTGATTTTTTCTTCAGTCATCTCAATACCTTTTGGTCTTCCGTGAAAGGGTTATAATGATTGTGCTTTTTTACCTGTACCTTATTGTCGTGCTAACTGTTTGGCGGGATGTTTAATCAATTGAATATAGCTTACTTGAAGTTTGTTGTCGAACGCTCAAAGTCGCTGGATTCCTGTCGTTAAATATTTAAAATTCGTCCACCATCTACGGGTATGACTTGCCCAGTAATATACTCCGCATC
>JBGMRO010000850.1:0-1552 GCA_048061555.1 Thiohalomonadales bacterium
CTATATCCCAAGCGCAAATTTTTAATGGTTGTTGATTCTATTACACCAGGTTATGTACCATTCATGGATTTTGATTTATCTTCCAATTTTCACGAATATTTGAAAATCTTTGGTACAATTTTAAATTATGATTTCGATGTATTTGTAGGTGGCCATCTAACTCAGTTGGGCACGGCAGATGATGTGCGTATTGCCCAAGCCTATGTCAAAGATGTTTATGAAACAGTCAAGCGTGTACATTCACAAACCGACCAATTTGCGATCATGAGTGATACGGCGAAAATAGTCGGTTGGGATAACAAATTTTTGTTATTTAAGGTATTTCTTGATCATGTAATAGAAAAAAGCGCGAGTGAAATCGAAAAGCGCTGGATCAACAAGTTGGCAGGTGTTGATGTTTGGGCAAAAAGCCACGCACGCGCAGCGCTGATTTATGTACGTTGGGATGATTAACTTTATTATAATTAGTCTATATCTAACACGCTTTCGGTATATGGTGTATATGTTCAGGTTCACTTTTTTGGGCTTGTTATAAAAAACCGCAGACGTAATCCAATTGGACAAGGGTAGGGGACACTGATAAGTTAATAACTTAAGCCATCAACTATTGAGAACATCACCCCAGTCGAGACTTTGCTGTTGGCAGTATTCAGCACCTTTTTTACTTGCCATCGATATTGAAGGTTGACTAACACCTAAAAACTGCGCAATTTCTGTCGCCGAAAGACCAAGCCGTTGTGTCCCCCAATAACTAATTAAACATTTAGCTATAGAAATTTTATTTTGCCGGCCTTTTTGAGCCAGATCGCATGGCTTTATTTTGTTATATTCACACACTTTCTTGACGAGATATTCTAAATTCCATCCTTTTTGTTGCAATTGGGATTTTAGGCTAATATCCAGAACATCGTTTTTTAATACGCCTTCTACGAAACCACTATCACCTAATATTCGCTCATCACCTATTCTCACTTGGTGATCTTTTCTTAAGTATTTTACTGTTTCCCAACCTCCGTAACTGCGCACTAAACCACCACCTGAGTAGTTCATTTTTCGCATTTCACTGATACCTTCTCTGATAAATTTTCGATAATTAACCTGAGCACTTTTTACTTTTATACCAAATAATTCTAAGACTTCCTCCCTGTTTTGCCAGACTTGAATATGATTACCCATTAAACCAGCATGACCCGTCCAACGATATCGCTCAAGTTCACCTAGGTTATTTACAACTCCTGCTTTGAGTGGGTTAAGGTGAATATATCGAATTAATTCCAGAAGATAGTTGTCAGCGTCACAAAGAATAGACTGATAACGATTTTGAAAGACATAACCACTTCTTTTTTTTCGTCGGTTGTATTTCGTCGCGTATCCGCTTAGTAACGGGCTCATCAACTTACTCAGAGGTTGTGAGGAAACACGAATAAGGAGGTGGTAATGATTTGACATGAGTGCCCAGGCTAAGCACTGACACTGCGTTCGTTCTAATCCTTTGCCCAAGCGTTCCACAAAATCATTTTTGTCATCAACACCCGCAAAGATTCGACGCCGC
>JBGMRO010000851.1:0-1522 GCA_048061555.1 Thiohalomonadales bacterium
TCACGATCGGGCAACAATACCTACCCTTCGGCTTTTTCGCTACGAACTTAGTATCAGACCCATTAACTTTGGCGTTAGGCGAAACTAGTGACAGTGCAATAACGGTTTCCTATCAGAACGTTGTGCGCATCGCAGTCTATGTCTTCAAAGGTGAAGTAATTCTTGCCGAGAATATGCCTACCAGGGACACTAATATTAACAATCAAAAAATTTCAAACTTTGGTATCAATTTTGGGTATATATTTTCAGAAAAGGATATTACATTCGATTTTGGTGTTGGTTACATAAATTCCATTGCCGAGGCAAATCGCTTAACAGATATCATTAATCTCGGGCCTACATCGCTTCCGCCTGACGAACCCGGAACAGATGGTGCAGGCATCAAAAAATTTATTGGCGGTATCGCGAGCCATCTATTCATAGTTTGGGACAGTTATAGTTTTATCGTCGAACATATTTTCGCCACAGACCCTTTTGCAGCTCAAGAAATAAAGCTCGGCAAGCCAGCAAAACCCAGCGCCCTTAATATTGAAATGGCGTTGAGCATTAGTACTTCGATGACGTTCGCCTTTGGCGTACAACAAACCGTAGACAGTATCGGCCTAGATTTACCAGAGACGCGCGCCTTGGTGGGTTTATCATATGCACTCGGTGAGAGCAGCCAAATTGCAGTCGAGCTATTGAGAGATTTTGATTACAGTGCAAAGGATGGTGGCACGAGTAGCGAGGCAACGGCGATTCTAGTCAATATTTCCGCTGGATTTTAATGCGCGGATGGGCACTAGCTAGTTCTACTTTGTTATTTTTAATTGATTGAAATGAAAAAAACGCATTTGTGTCATTATTCGACGTACTACATTGTTAATTTAGGTATCGGAATTACGTATAAGCGTTGTGCAAGATCGCCGGCTATGGACTGGGTAACCCCAAATCTAGGCACGCGTAAATACATCCCTGACCGCTTACGCACATCCATGTGCTTCGCGGCATAAGTACGTCGTGTACAAATAAGCTCAACTGCCGCATCCCTGCGGCAGACGGCCTAGATTTGGGATTACCCAGTCCATATCCTACCCGTTTTACACGCAGCGAAAGTTAGTGGTGCCATTGAACAACGGTAAAAAAGTGAAGAGATACACATTTATTATCCAAACAAAGTTATCACGTACAAAATAGCGCAGAATCTATATTAAATCACCACTGTGCCGTGCCTTTTGGAGTGATACGGGCGACCATGTTAGGGCATGGGACTGAGATGGACGATTCAGGACCGTCTGCCGCATGGATGCGGCAGTTGAGCTTACAGGGATGTATTCACAGCGAGTCCTGAATTGTCCATGTCAGTCCTATGACCGAGGTCATATGCACTCTATTACTTCGTTGTTCCTACAAGTTATTTGTAGAGATTTTATAGCAGATAACAAAATCATTGTGATATGATTTAAAGTAACAAAGTAGAGCTAGTATCCATCCATAAACGGTCTATTTCCCCAATATCTGCGTTGTGCCGTTCGAATCAAGA
>JBGMRO010000852.1:0-1519 GCA_048061555.1 Thiohalomonadales bacterium
TGATGAGTATGTGGCGCATCAAAAAACTTCTGGGAAGTAATACACATTTATTAGAAACAATTACTCTCTGACCCGGTTTGTTTGGTTTGTTAAATAGACCCCGTATATTTCTACGCGCCATGAAATTTCCTAGCTAAATAAATAGTATGGCGACTACCTTTGCCTTTATGTGCTCTAACGGTTTCTGCTTTAACTTTAAAATCGTTCTTTTTTAGTTGCTGGATAAATTTTGGATCATGCCAAGCTGACCAAATAGCTAATACCCCGCCAGGATGAAGTGTTTGTCTCATAGCTTGTAAGCTTTCGTTTGAATATAAATTGTTATTGCCGGCTTGTGTAAAACCTTCGGGGCCGTTGTCAACATCTAATAAAATAGCATCATAAGTGGCTTGCCCGGTTATGAAAAGTTCAGCCACATCACCCAAGTGCACCTCAACCCTACTATCATCTAACGGCCTGTCTGCGCATTCGCCCAATGGGCCTTTGTTCCATTCAATAACTTCGGACACTAGTTCAGCAACAACTGCCTGAGAATTTATTGATATTACTTTGAGTGCGGCTGCTAGCGTAAAACCCATTCCCAAGCCACCGACTAACACTTTAGACTTTTCCGATTTTTTAATATGCGCACAACCTAATGCAGCCAGCGCTAACTCAGAACTATGCATTCGACTGTTCATTAATTCGCCACGCACACCTTTTAAATGAATAGAAAAATCATCCGCGCGCTGAGATAGCCGAAGTTCACCACCATCATTGGGGATATTGGCTGTGCCTAATAATGTCCATGGAATCATATTTATTAACGTATTGTCGTTTAAAGGAGTCGGTGAAATTTACGAATGTTTCTCATTTGTCATCGCCCCTTTTAATTCAGGTGAGAGATGTGGTTATTTACACGAACTATATTATTCAAGATGTTTAACAGAATCCATACTTGAATGAAGTACTCTAATAATACTCACACCGTGGCTATCCTTTAGATAATATAAAATGTGACTTTGACAAGGAAAGCTAAGTAAGTCGGTTAACAGGCTATCGCGTTTCACCCCGATATCAGGATTGCTAGCAAGTAATTGGGCCGTTTCCTAGAGCGATTCAATATACTGTATTGCGAATTATGGGACAGTATACCTATTTCGCTAATCAGTATGCTAACCACGTAATTCGCCAACCTTCACACCGTTTATGTGTCATGCTGTCTTCTGTTAGATTTTCTGTCATAGCTAGCTATTAGTTGACCTCACCCTCACCAAAGGAGAACATCATGAGTAGAGAACAAAAATCCAATAAAGAAAGCAAAAAGAAATCGGCATTGTCACCAAAAGAAAAGAAAGCCGCGAAGAAAATAAAGAAAGACAATAAAACAAACATCGGCCTTCATACAAACGATGTTTAATTATAAATTAAAGAAAAATTAAAAGGGCCAGAGCCCTTAAAGTTACTTTCATTATTCCTTAACTTGTAACTTATTGACTTAATGTATTTCAAATTCGGCAGCAGCTTGCCCTTGATAATC
>JBGMRO010000853.1:0-1518 GCA_048061555.1 Thiohalomonadales bacterium
GAGGAACTTAACGTGGGACGCCATTACCGCGCGAGCGGTTTAGTCCACCGACCCATCTGCGACATTGAGCTTTCTTGCTCTAAACCGGACGTTGACCACTATGCCATTGCCCGATAAATCGAGTGTTATAACAAGGTCTGGCTATAAATGTATAGCGAGATAGGGGGCTTTGTTAATTCAACTGTTATGCGCAATCAACAAGGTCTCAAGTTGGAGTAAAGTAACTTATGGGAAGTGACTCGGTAGAGAATTTCAAGATAAACCTCAATCAGAATCTCTGGGGGCTTGTGGTCAGTTTTATTGCTCTTGGTGTATCTGAACACTACAAGCTATGCACACTTTATTGGTTCTCTGTGGCGATTTCGGTGGTTATGGTTATCTCGGTATTCTTGACTACCTATGCGTACACAAAATCATATTTATCAAGAAAGGTGTGAGCGTGGGTATTTTGTCAACGTTTTTCGACTCAATGAAGTATCTTGGTACTCATAAAGGCTTTGCTAGAAGCGAGTCAATATTAATCATGCAAGCATACGAGATAGTCAAGAAGGAAAATGAAAATATTGAGCCACCCTTACTTTATGTCGAAGTATTAAAGCGAATGCGCGGCTTAGATGAATATGATGTAACAAATATCGTGGAAACGGCGACAGAATCTAAATCTAGTGATTATGTTTCTTTGCAAGATGTTGTGTTGATTTATGTGGAAATCGCTTACATGCGTAAGGCTGGTGGTGCTCCCGGTATACAACGAGCCCAAAAAATAGCGCACGCTATAGCGAGTTTAGAAGAAGGCGTTAAAGAAGTAATACCTAAAACTCTGTAAGGGTGAACGAATAAGGAAGGGCGATGAGTGTAGTTAATGAGATAAAATCTCAGTATGTTACACATTTGAGGCAGAAAGATTGGCGTCAGTTTAAACTGATCGCAGAATATTATTTTAAGGTTGCTGCCAGCCTAAGAAAAAGCGATATAAAAAGTAAATCCAACAAACTCTTACTTCGGAACTCCCAAAAGCGGTTATATCTTGGAATTGGCTGTGAATTGCTGATCAAGTCATTTTATTTGAAAGAAGGGTATTGTGTTAATAAGTTTGCGACAGAATATTCTGGAGATAAAACACCAACGCATAAATTGTCTGCTTTAGTTAAGAGTGATATTAACTACAAAGACACGTACACACTGGGCGCACTGATAGACAACCTGAACAAAATAATCAGTCTTAGCTCTCATGCCGATATTAAGAGGGGCTTTCAAATAGCGATGGTTTTTCGGAATAAAGAGGGCCATGTAACCTTCCCGAGCCACGATTTCGATGAGCAGAACTATCGGGATATTGAAAACGCAGTCAAGAGCTTTTACAAGGAGGCATTTGGTGAAAAACTCTCTTTTCACGTCTCTATGAAACCAAATGAAAAGCATGCGTTTAAGGTCAACACATAACGAATGCGCCTATCATATGGCCAAAGTATCACACCACCATCAACCACACTGGGACCCTCTTCACTGACCGGCACC
>JBGMRO010000854.1:0-1515 GCA_048061555.1 Thiohalomonadales bacterium
CACTAGTGATGGTTGCGTCTTTACCGCCGTTTGAAATGTCATCAATAAAAATTCGATCGATTTTAAGACAATCGATGGGAAATCGCTTTAAGTAACTCAGCGATGAAAACCCTGAACCAAAATCGTCGACCGAAAGAAAAATACCGAGCTCTTTGAGTGAGTGCATCGTCCTAATCGCCGACTCGATATTATCAATAAACATGCTCTCAGTTAGTTCTAGATCTAAGTATTGTGGGTCTAGGTCAGTATTGAGCAATACCTGTTTTATGTGAGTCACCAAGAGATTGTTTTTAAAATGCTGCGCGGATACATTGACCGCCATTTGGATAGGCGGTAAATTTTGCTCTTGCCAATGTTTATTTTGTTCACACGCCGTATGAAAAATCCATTCACTGACCGGTGTAATGAGCCCCGTTTCTTCTAATATGGGGATGAATTTTATCGGTGGTACCATGCCGTGTATGGGATGTTGCCAGCGTAGTAGGGCTTCGACGGCCACGATTTGCTTGGTTTTTGAGCATATTTTCGGTTGATAATGGAGTTCGAATTCTTGATTTTTGTGGGCTTTTTGTAAGGCTGAAACCATTTCAAGGTGCTCTAGCGCCTCGGTATCCATATCACCGCTATAAAAATTATAGTTATTACGGCCCAATTCCTTAGCTTGAATCATAGCCATATTCGCTTCTTTTACCAAACGATCCCCGTTTTTACTGTCATTGGGGTATATGCTAATGCCTATACTAACGGTCACAATGATCTCTTGCCCATTTAATTTAACCGGTGTTTGAAAGGAGCGAATTATATTTTGGGAAATCCCGCCACAATCCTGGGCATGTTTAATACCCTCAATAATGATCAAAAATTCGTCTCCCCCCATTCGAAACGCGGTTTCTCCACCTCGAAAATTTTGTTTAAGTTTATCGGCTGCAATGCGCAGAAAGCTATCTCCTGCATCATTTCCGAGGCTGTCATTGATCAACTTGAATCGATCAACATCTATATGCAGCAGTGCGAACGCGGTATGTTGATCATTGGCCCGATTTAATTGCATTTTTAGGTGTTCGGTAAAGCTGGTTCGATTGAAAAGACCGGTTAGGGAATCGTAAAAGGCGTGGTAATGGAGGGTCTTCTCCTGGTTTATTCTTTCTTTTTCCTGACATTTAATGATACGGTCGGCGCGTCTGACTATAGCGAGTAAAAACAAATATAAAAGCGATAACGCAATAGTGACTCCCACGGTTATCGTTTTGTGGGTATTATTCATCTCCAACACCGAGTCTGTAACGTCAGTATAGAGCTCGAATACAGCTAATGTAGGGCCATTATTTCGCGGTTTAATAGGTACATAGGTCGACAAGAGGTTCCGGTCAATAATTATTTTATCTGAGCCATAAAATTGATTTCGAAAGTTTAGCTCACTGCGGATCTCTCCTGCATTCGCACGAATGACATTGGGATCATCATGTTTGTCGACACCAATTTGACTTGGGTCGGTAGAAAATATGGTCAAACCAT
>JBGMRO010000855.1:0-1509 GCA_048061555.1 Thiohalomonadales bacterium
GAATTACGAATTACGAATTACGAATTACGAATTACGAATTACGAATTACGAATCAAGCGATCCCTTTCCATTAGTTTCTGAGTTTTGGGCAGACCCCAAAAAACGGTCAATAAAACAATTAATTAAGGATGGCGTTTATAACCGTAGGTTAACTATTTGGTATGCATAACGAAAATGCGGATATATTAAATTTCGAAACGCCTCAGAATTGCAGTTCCGGTCCTTTGTTTCAAGTATGCTTGATCCCGCAATGGGATCATGCTAGAATCTAAGTATGAGAGTTATCGCAAAGTCTATGCTCAGAAAATTTTGGGAAAGCAGCCCAAAATATCGTGATGCAAAAAAGCAGATGACTGAATGGTATAACTACTGCGCAAATGCGCAATGGAGTTCGCCACACGAACTTAAAGCAGACTTACGTAATGCGAGCATATTAAAGAACAATCGTGTTGTTTTTAACGTTTGTGGGAATAAATACCGGATTGTGGCATTAACGGATTACGCAAGACATGGACTACTTATACGATTTGTGGGTACGCATAGACAATACGATGATATAAAGAATATTGATAATATTTGAGGTCGCGTTATGAAGCTGAAACCGATTAAAAACAATACCGAATTAAAGAAGGCGTTAAATCGTATAGATGAGCTTTGGGGCGCTAAGAGCAATACTGAAAAAGGGGATGAGCTTGATGTTCTAATATTATTGGTTGAAAAGTATGAGGAAGAGCATTATCCAATACCACCATCTGACCCCATTGAAGCAATAAAATTTTTAATGGAGCAGAAAGCTCTGACAAGAAAAGATTTGGAGCCATACCTTGGCACTAGAGCCCGGGTTTCTGAGGTGCTAAATAAAAAGCGCAAGCTTACGCTCCCCATGATAAAAAAATTACATGAAGGATTGAATATCCCTTATAACTGCTTGATCACTTAAGGAGCAATTGGTCAACCTCAACCTCTGCGGATAGACCTGGGAGTAGAAATTTTCGATGCGAAACCGTGCTGAATTCTAAATCTCGTTTGTCGCGATTCACGCACCACGAGAAATGAACTATGGCAAGTATAACCATACAAAATATCGACCCATCATTAGAACAAAGTCTAAGCCAAAGCGCAGCACGACATGGTCGATCAATTGAGGAGGAAGCTAGATTACTTCTTCAGAAATCTCTCATGCAAGAGAAGTCATCCTGCGGTCTTGGCTCACGTATATCTCAACGATTTAATACCGTGGGAGGTGTGGACTTACCAAACGTGTCACACTTGATGCCGCGAATCAAAAGTAGTGGCTTGGTTGGATAATGTTTCATAATTAAATATCTAGACATGTTTGATAACCATCGCAGAGATTAGATTAGGAATTGCAATGTTACCAGATAGAAAGCGTAAGAGAAAATTGTCAGATTTGGCAGAGGCAATGTTCCAAGAACAGTTTTCACGTCGTTGCCCTCCATTTGATTATGTCAGTAGCAGCAAAAAATAGATTCAGAGGAAATCAAGGCG
>JBGMRO010000856.1:0-1508 GCA_048061555.1 Thiohalomonadales bacterium
GCCATGGTGCCAAGATTTGGAGATGCAAGTCCACAAAAACTCTTTGCGAGCAGGTCTTTCATCTCGGTGAGTTCATTATCGTCTTTGTAGGCGATCACGTAAAATTGTAAATATCCACTGAGCCGCGCCAGTGGAATATGGCCTACGTTGGCGATTCTCCAAGCAGCAAAATGCGGCCCATCAAATACGATATCATATTTACCGGAGCGCATGTCTTTTGCATAGTCTGTCCAATTATCGGGGTGACGATAGACGACTCTTTCTCCCAACAATTCACTGAGTTGTTGGGCGATAGGCTCATAGTCTTTTTTACCCGCGGATTCGGTCTCGCGCGGTGGTGCCGTGAGAACTATTTCTGCGCAGGCGATGCTGCTACTGAATATCAAAATAAGAATAGATGAAATGATTTGTTGTGCTGAAGCCACAATATAACCCCCCTGGTTAGTGTACTTCTTTGTCCCTGTGTCGCACGCATAATAAGTGCGTGACAAATTATTATATTATATTGACTTGTCTTTTTTTGACATATTACAATTTTATTATTACTTAATGGCCCTATACTTACTTACGTAATGCGTTAAGTTTGACAAGTGTAGGCTTTATGATGATTCATTTCTGGCAGTGACGCAAGCGACTAACGGCTATAAATAGTGGCAGACTGGCATTAGGGTGATTTGACTGTATAGTGAAGGGAGCAGTTGGTTAAAAATTGGTAACAATATGTATTACTACTTCCTCAACTTTTTTAATAAAGGCTAATTTTAACACCGAACAAGAGATGATGTTAATATTATGGTGTTGATATCTAGATTGGCCTGTGGGCACAAAAAGATGTGCCCACCCTACCAAAGCTGTCTTAAGGTTGAGTTAAAGGGTAGGGTGGGCACGTTTTTTGTGCCCACATGAAACGCTATAGGGGCGAGTCGTTAACAATATGTTAAATAGGCTGCGTCACTTTTTATCAGGCGGGAATTTCATTAGCGTTCATTCAGTCTTGCGCCAACCATAGTCGGGACTTTAGTCCCCAATCCGTGGTAAACCCAACCTCGGTAAAACGTATAACGCCGCTGGCATCGAGTATAAAGCTGGTAGGAACGACTGTTACCCCAAAACGTTTTGCGATTAGTCCGTCTGCATCGATGATGACGGGAAAAGATATGGCTTGTTTATGCAGATATTGTTCGATGCCCTTTGCGGTACCTGAATTCATTGCTACGGTGAGCACCTGAAAGTTTTTACTGAGTTCGGCAATATTATTTTCTTCGAGTTTACAGATAGAGCACCAAGTCGCCCAGAAATGTAGTAATAAGGGTTTGCCTCGATAGGTGGCTAAGTCGAAGGTTTGCCCGTTTAGCAGAGTGCCCGACAGTGAAGGCGGTGTACCCGTCACGAGGTCGCGTTGCATATATGTCTTTACGGCAAAGAACACAAAAACGATCAGCAGAATCTCAAACGACAGTTTCATGCCGCGAATTTGTAAAATATTTCTTATCGACGAGTACATTGAT
>JBGMRO010000857.1:0-1505 GCA_048061555.1 Thiohalomonadales bacterium
ATATCCGTTTCTTGGTGCTGAACGCCAAACCGATGCAGCCGGAATAGCCTATTCATTAGTCGACTACTTTGGCCTAATAGATTGGACGGGTCGCGCTATAAGATCCGATAAGAAAGGCGCCATTCCGCCACACATACAACCGCTTCTCGAAAAGTTGTCCATCAATGAGAAAGCCTGGTTGCATGGTGTAAGAGATTTCGGGCAATCTTATGGATGTGCTGTGGGGTCACAGACTGCTCTCAAACGATATGGTCTGAGATTAGAAAAGAATGGATTGCAAGGTGTGAAGGCAAGTCAGCGATTTTATCGAGCGGCTTGATTTAGGCCAAATCTAAACTAACATGCCCCCTAAGAAACGGGTAACTGTCAGATCGGGCTACTACAAAATTAAACGACTCTAGCAGGCAGTACCGACAACACGTTCAGTGCAACCTGAGACTGCGTTGATGTCCACGATATGGAATGCTTAATAAGTGAACAGATCGAGTCGACGATGATGAGAGTTAGCGCACATCGAAAACAGCAGCGCCCCATTTATCGCCCCGAAGGGCCGTAAATACTCTTAGACAGCCACTCCGCAAAATAATACAATCCCCATTAATAGCGCTCGCATAAGGGCGGCATAGTTCAACAGACAGTTATGCCCCATGCTGTAAGGCGCACAGGGTATAAATGCTTAGACGTTGGGAATAAATATCGAAGTCGATGATAAAAATAAAATTGAAAGCGCTAATAATAAGCATTGGTCTCATCAAAAATTGAGAGCTTTTAATAGTATGTCACCAGAAGAATATATTGATGAAAGGCTTAACCAATTTCGAGAGTGGTATGATGTTAAAGCTGTAGGCGCCAAGAACATGTATTTACGAATGAGGGCGATTACTGTTGTCGGTGGTGCAATTGTTCCTGTTTTGATAAATCTTGAATTTGATTATGTAAATATGATTACAACTATTATTAGTTTAGTGGTTGTTGTACTCATATCATTGGAAAGCGTATTTCATTTTAGAGAACAATGGAAAAATTATAGAGCTACGGAACAATTACTTGCAAAAGAATATTTTAATTTTATTACAGGAGAAGGGCCCTATAGAGAGTTAGAGGAAAGAGATGCATTTTTAAGTTTTGTTGATCGTGTAGAAAATGCAATAGCTTCAGAAAATGCATCCACCCTAAATGTTATGACAACTATGTCAGATAAAAAGACGGAACCTCAATCAAATTATTAGGTAATTCCAAAGGAGAGATAAATGGCTAAAAAGAGAGTATTTGCGGGTTTAGATTTCGAACATGATGAAGATCTACGCTATTCTTTATAACCACTATCACTTGGTGTTACACATCAACGAAGCCGAGGCACAGGGCTGGGATACAGACACCGTTATCGAACAGTGGTATGTAATTATAGGGGTCAAACCTAAAGTTATAGGGGGCAAACCTATTGTATAAGATATTAGGCTTAACTAAACTCGGTGAATACTCCGTTCAACTCGAATAGAATATAG
>JBGMRO010000858.1:0-1500 GCA_048061555.1 Thiohalomonadales bacterium
TATCCCGCCTTAAATGGCTATTTTTTTCGATCTTATTGATTTACCTATTATTAACACCTGGGCGTCCAATTTTTGAATCCTTACACAGCTGGTTTACCTATGAAGGTCTCTATTTAGGGTTGTTGCGAGTATCAGCACTGGTGGTTTTGATACTGGCCGTCAATCTTTTAATTCAAGTCAAACAGCAAGCTGAGCTCAGCTACGCTATCATCTGGCTCTTAAGTCCATTAAAGTATCTGGGGTTTCCCGTAGATAAATTGGCTATCCGCATCTCGCTAACGTTTAAATATGTAGACGAGCTACAGACGACTCTCATAAAAATCAAGGGCCAGAATGCTGACCAACATAATGAAGATAACTACACTAAGGGAATGGTTGGAGCGGGGTCGTACGACGCAGGGGGTATTGTTTTATGGTTTAATCGAGCGATAAATAAATTTTCTCGATTTTTTGACCAAGCCATATCTCGTTCGGTCATACTGATTGAAGAGATAATCCATCGAGTGGAAATGCCAAATACTAGTCGTCTTGAGAACAACTTGCAGCGCGTGCCACAACTATATCAATGGTTACTACCTCTGGGCTTGGTGGTTATGTACATAAGTGTTTAGGTTTAGGATTGCCATGCTCCTGCGGGAAGCCCAAAGTAAAAAAAACCCTGAGGCAAAAAGAGTCTCAGGGTTATTGATGATTATTAGTCTATCTGCCTAGGGGCGAATATACGCGTAACCTTCTTCTTGCAGTGCCATGATGCGTGCAACACCAGCTTGGACCACGCCTACACCTTCAACTAGTTTAGGTTTTTTGCCTGATTTCTTTTCAACTTTTTTCATGGTATTGCCACATGCACTAAACGTGATGTTTTGCATGGCAAGGCTTTTGACTCGAGTCGCTTGTTTGCTTTTCGTTGTCAATAAACCCAGGCCAGGACCATAAGCAACAATTTCTATTGCGACATTGTCCATACCGTAGATCTTTTGGAGATTTACGGCGTTGTTTAAGGCTATTTTCTGTGTGCGTGGGTCATCGGTGCTCACTTGGATAACCAATTTATGGCCTCCGCTTTCTGCCATTACATTAGTAGTACCGACGCCGACTAACATAGACGCCCCGATAACGGGTAATAACATTTTTACAAGATACTTCTGTACAATTTTCATGAAAATCTCCTCTCGACTTCATTACTGCTAAAATTTAATTACCATGATGGTAAAGCGATAACGGGGTCATGTATTGAAATTATAGTGTTTCTGCCATTTTAACTGCTAATTACTAGTGTATATGAAACTCCTAATTTACTTATTTTGGTAGTATAATATTTTTATACCGGTATAAAAATATTATGTTTGTGCATGCAATTCTATCCCTAATCGCCTGAATAACGTTAGGGACAACCTTGTATTCCCTGAGGTTTAGCTTTTGATCCCAATCGCCTGGCGGATAATAAAATCATTATTTACTTATTGATATATTCTAAAATACATCAATGCCCAAAATAAA